>JBEAYH010000096.1:0-20015 GCA_041159435.1 Bacteroidota bacterium
TTGCATATGCACCGAATGTCCAGTTATGCCCATCGGCACTTACTTCCCCATCCACATAAAAATTATCCAGCAATACAAATTCCTTCACCAGCGCATGCTGATTGGGTGTGATCTTTTCTCCAAACAACAATAAACTGGTATCTCCATTTCCGCCAGCAACATCAGATAAAACCTGGTCATAGGTTCGGTTTTCCTTCACGATGTAAAACACATATTTTATAGGAGAAGGGTCGCCCACTTTCATGGGGATGGGATTACCTGGCTCACCACTTGCCTGCAACTCCTTTGTTTTTGTATAGGGTGTATTGGCATAGACAGCTTTTGAGTACAAGCCCAATGCCTGCTCAGTGGGCTCTTCGAAAATACTCATGGTGCCTTTGAAGAGTCCGCCTATATACTGCACTGCTGCAGGTTTTGAAGCATCGCCTTTTTGAAAAATCACTTTCTCTTTTTTCTCAATTGGATTGGGACCATTGGGATTCGCAAGAGAACTGAATCCCTTTCCATTGGTAACAAATACTTTTTTACCTATTACACGTACATTGGTTGGATACCAACCAACTGGTATGAATCCCAATGACCTGCTCGATCCGGATGGCTCCATTTCAAAAACTGCCAACGCATTGTTATCGGCATTCGCAATGTACAAACGCTCTTCATTGGCAGACAAAGCAAGTCCATTGGTTGTAGAACCTGGCACTGCATCAGCATACAGGGCCGCATTCAATGTTTCCATCACTTTCATATCGCTTGTGCGAATGACTGAAACAGCATTGTCGTTTGCGTTCGCAACAAAAAGCTGATCTCCTTTTTTATTGAGGATGATTTCGTTTGGATTGTCGCCTACCTGCACACGCGCAATGATGGCACCATTGGCAGCATTCATCTTCAATACCTGGTCTCCTCCCCAAAGCGATACATATAATATGGTATGATCAGGCGAGAGCACGCAGCTGTATGCCTCTGCACCCAATTTGATTTGATGAAGAATGGATTTGTTGCTTGTATTAATAATATAGAGTGAACTGTCGTCTCGCGTAACAGTATACAACAATTGCTTCTTGCTGTTGACTGCAATGCCTGCGGGTCCGATTTTATTGGGCCATGGTTTCCCCAGCAGCATGCTGTCTTTTAAAAAGAGACGATCTCCTTTTGTACTGTAGATATTGATCCTGTTGTCGTACCCCGCAGATACATACAACTGTTGGTCATCTTCGGAAAATGCGAGTCCATACCAGGCCTTGTCTATGATCAGCTCATGAAGAACCCGCTCATTTGCAATGTCTATGTATTGGATGGAATGTCCACTTTGTCCGTTGTTGCTCACCGCCATGCGCTTGCCTGAATGGGAAACAGCCATGTTCAGCGGAAGGTCACCCAACTGCAAACTCCTGCCCAGGGGCGTGAGTGACCAACCGTTGGGAAGTACAACAGGAGAGGGCAGTTGACAGTTGACGGTTCTGATTTGAAATAGAAATGCAATGACCAATATATATTTCATACAGCCGGTTTAGGTACCATAAAAATAAGCTGGATGTGCGTAACTTAATTTTGCCGGGCTGCTATGGAATTATTAACTTCAGAGTGATTTTTGTTACTGGCTGCTTGCCAGAATTTTCTTGTTTGTTTTCTCATGTCTACCCTGCTGTTTGTCTAATCAGCAGGGTTTTTTGTGAAAAACACTAATAATTTTAGTGGATAAAATGCTAAAAATATTAGTTTATTAAATTTGGATGATGTATCTTTACCCCCTCAAATATTTATAATTATGTCAAACAATGAAAAATTAAAAGCGCTGAAACTCACGCTGGACAAGATTGAGAAGGATTATGGGAAGGGTAGCGTGATGATGATGAATGAAAAAGGAGAGGCGCAAATTGAAGTGGTATCAACAGGTTCTATTGGATTGGATGCAGCCCTTGGCATCGGTGGATTGCCAAAAGGGCGGGTCATTGAAATATACGGACCTGAAAGTTCAGGTAAGACAACCATCGCAACCCATGTGATTGCAGAAGCACAGAAAAAAGGGGGTGTTTGTGCCATCATTGATGCGGAACACGCCTTCGACAGCTCCTATGCCAAAAAATTAGGGGTGGATGTTGACAACCTCTTGATCTCTCAACCCGACTATGGCGAGCAGGCATTGGAAATCGCTGACAGATTGATCCTTTCAGGCGCACTGGATGTAGTGGTGATTGACTCTGTGGCTGCATTGGTACCCAAAAGTGAACTGGAAGGTGAGATGGGTGACAGTAAAATGGGATTGCATGCAAGATTGATGAGCCAGGCATTGAGAAAGTTGACTGCCACCATCAGCAAAACAAATACCATCTGCATCTTTATCAACCAATTGCGTGAAAAAATTGGCGTGATGTTCGGAAATCCTGAAACAACAACAGGAGGCAATGCATTGAAGTTCTACTCATCCGTACGTCTCGATATCCGCAGAGCTGCTCAAATCAAAGATGGAGAAGAAGCCATCGGCAACCGCGTGAAAGTCAAAGTAGTGAAAAACAAAGTGGCACCGCCATTCCGCTCAGCAGAATTTGACATCATCTTCGGAGAAGGTATTTCCAAAACTGGTGAGATCATCGACATGGGTGTGGAATTGGGTGTTCTGCAAAAAAGTGGAAGCTGGTACAGCTACAACAGTGATAAACTGGGACAAGGACGTGATGGAGTTAGACAACTGCTGATGGACAATCCGGAAATGGCAAATGAAATGGAGGCCAAGATCAGAGAGAAACTCAAAGAAGCACAAGCGATATAATCAATAGATGGGTTTTTGATTGTAAACCGCATCCCTCACAAGGATGCGGTTTTTTATTAACTTCCATCCACAATCAAGCTTCATGGAAAAAAAGAGAATACTCAATAAAAGAAAACGCATCGCACTTGTTGCCCACGACAACAAGAAGAAAGAACTGATCGATTGGGCTGTATACAACAAACATGCTTTGTCCAAGCATGAACTGCTTGCAACAGGAACAACAGGAAAATTATTGGAAGAAGCATTGGATCGCTCGATTAAAAAATTACTGAGCGGACCCCTGGGCGGCGATCAGCAAATTGGTGCATTGATCGCAGAAGGACAAGTTGATACATTGATTTTTTTCTGGGACCCCATGGAAGCACAACCACACGATCCGGATATCAAAGCCTTGCTCAGACTGGCTGTGACCTGGAATATTCCTTTTGCCTGTGACCGCGCCACAGCGGATTTTCTTCTTACATCCCCTTTGATGTTCGAAGAGTATACATGCAGCATCCCAGATTATTCAACTTATTTGAAACGCGAGGTAAAATAATTTCATGAAACAATTATTCATTCTTTTGATCTGCTTCAATCTATCTGCTGTTGCACAAGATTCCATTTCTAAATCAACTGTTCAACAAGCAAGTCAGCTGATGGATGTGAAATTCACAGAAAAGGAAATTGAAATGATGCTGCAGGATTTGAAAGACAACCTGGTTGACTACAAAAAAATGCATGCACTGCTGCTGAACAACAATATTGCAATGAGCGCTGCACAACGTTTGCAACCCGACAATGCAATACAACAAAAAATCAATTGGCAGTACAATAAAAAAATACAACTGCCTTCCAATAAAAACGAACTGGCATTTTATTCGATACTCCAACTGGGTTCACTGCTCCGCAACAAACTGATCAGCTCAAAAGAACTGACTGCATTTTTTATTGAGAGAATAAAAAAATACGGTGATACACTGGAATGTGTAGTGAGCATTACACAAGATATCGCGATGCAACAGGCTGCACAAGCAGATGACGATTTTAAAAAAGGAATCGACAGAGGACCTTTGCAGGGCATACCTTATGGACTCAAAGACCTCTTTGCTGTCAAAGGAACAAAAACCACATGGGGTGCTGCACCTTACAAAGAACAGGTAATTGAAGAGGACGCATATGTATACACGAGATTGAAAGAAGCTGGTGCAGTGCTTATTGCGAAATTCACATTGGGTGCATTGGCCATGGGCGACTACTGGTTTGGAGGAAGAACCAAAAATCCATGGAACCTTGAAAGAGGATCCAGCGGCTCATCCGCAGGATCTGCATCTGCAACGGTAGCTGGACTCGTGCCTTTTGCGATCGGAACTGAAACACATGGATCAATCATTTCTCCAAGTCATACCTGCGGAGCAACCGGCTTGCGTCCCACTTTCGGCAGCATCAGTCGCTCTGGTGCAATGACACTGAGCTGGAGCCTTGACAAAGTTGGTCCCATATGCAGATCAGCAGAGGATGCTGCGACTGTATTCAGCTTTGTTCATGGCACTGATCAAAAAGATGGTAGTGCAGTGAATGCAGCATTCAATTACAACCCAACCATGGATGTAAAAAAATTGAAGATCGCCTATGCAAAAAATATTTTCGACAAACTGGATACTGCAGCACAGGAATGGAATGTATTGAAACAACTGACTGCTGCAGGAATAGCATTGCATCCCATGAACTTCCCCGACACTGAAACCTATCAGTTCGACATGATTGGTATTGTGATTGGAAGCGAAGCTGCAGCTGCGTTTGATGCATTCACACGTCTGGATATGGATGAACAAATGACAAGACAAACCAGAAACGATTGGCCCAATTATTTCAGACAGGCAAGAACAATCCCGGCTGTTGAATATATCAATACCATGCGTCACAGATCTGTTCTCATGGAAAAAACCAATCAGGCAATGAAGGAATTCGATGTAGTTATTTCGCCCAGCTTTGGAGGCAGACAACTTGCTATCACGAATTTAACTGGCCACCCTGCGTTGTGCATGCCAATAGGATTGAGCAAACAAGGAACTCCCAACTCCATTACTTTTCTGGCCAACCTGTTTAAAGAAGAAGCATTGTTGAGTGTTGGAAAATTCTTTCAGTCCATTACCTCCTTTGATGAAATGCACCCTGAAAAATTCAAGTGAAACAGATGAGTTAATTTTGGAGCATGCCTTTTGAATTGCAAGCTCCCTATCAGCCTGCTGGTGATCAACCAGAAGCCATCCGCCAATTGGTGGAAGGCATCCAGCATGGAGAAAGGCATCAGACATTGCTGGGGGTAACAGGATCAGGTAAAACATTCACCATGGCGAATGTGATTCAACAGGTCCAAAAACCAACGCTGATCCTCACACACAACAAAACACTGGTTGCACAACTTTACGGAGAGTTCAAACAATTCTTCCCCGAAAACGCAGTAGGCTATTTTGTCTCCTACTACGATTACTATCAACCAGAGGCTTACATGCCGGTGAGCAATACCTACATTGAAAAAGATCTTTCCATCAATGAAGAACTCGACAAACTCCGCTTGCATGCAACTTCAGAATTGCTAAGCGGCAGAAGAGACATCATTGTAGTTGCATCTGTGAGCTGCATCTATGGCATGGGCAACCCGACTGAATTTGAAAACGGAATCATCCGCATTCATCAGGGACAAATCATCAGCCGCCAAGGATTCTTGCATGCATTGGTCAATGCACTCTACCAAAGAACACAACTTGATTTCAAGCGGGGAACATTCAGGGTAAAAGGTGATACGGTGGATATCAATCTCCCTTATCTGGATGTGGGATACCGCATCACTTTCTTCGGAGACGAAATAGAAAGCATTGAAACACTTGAAATTTCAACAGGAAAAAAAATCGGCGCGCTGCAACATGCCGCAATCTTTCCTGCAAACCTTTACCTCGCACCAAAAGAAATCATCAACCAGGTCATTTCAGAAATCATTGACGAACTGAACAAACAGGTTCAATACTTCAAAGAAGCTGGAAAACACATCGAAGCCCAACGATTGAGCGAACGTGTCAACTTCGATATTGAAATGATCAAAGAACTGGGCTATTGCAGCGGAATTGAAAACTATTCAAGGTTTTTTGACCGAAGATCACCGGGAACAAGACCTTTCTGTTTGCTCGACTATTTCCCAAAAGATTTTCTATGTTTCATTGATGAAAGTCATCAAACCATCCCCCAGGTAAGTGGAATGTATGGAGGCGACAGAAGCAGAAAACTGGTATTGGTTGATTACGGATTCAGATTACCAGCAGCATTGGATAACCGTCCACTCAATTTCAATGAATTCGAACAAATGCTCAACCAGGTAGTTTTTGTATCAGCAACACCAGGTGATTATGAACTCAATAAAACGGAAGGCGTGGTGGTAGAACAGGTTGTTCGTCCAACTGGACTCCTGGATCCTCCCATCGAAATCAGACCGAGCAATCATCAGGTAGATGATCTGCTGGATGAAATTGATAAAACTGTCAAAAAAGGCGATCGTGTACTCGTGACCACCCTCACCAAAAAAATGGCAGAGGAAATGGATAAATACCTGAAACGCATCCACATCAAATCAAAATACATACACTCAGAAGTGGACACGCTGGAAAGAGTGGAAATTTTAAGACAATTGAGATTGGGTGACATTGATGTATTGGTGGGAGTCAATCTTTTAAGAGAGGGACTCGATCTGCCGGAAGTCTCGTTGGTAGCGGTTTTAGACGCAGACAAAGAAGGCTTTTTAAGAAATGAAAAGTCATTGACGCAAACTGCAGGAAGGGCTGCAAGAAATGTAGATGGAAGAGTGATTTTTTATGCAGACACCATTACAGGGAGCATCCGCAAAACAATGGATGAAACAGAGCGGAGAAGAAACAAACAAATTGAATACAATGCTGCGCATGGCATCACACCTATGACAGTCAGCAAGAGCAAAGAGCAGGTCATCGCACAAACATCGGTACTGGATATCAAAGGATATGATGAAAGGAGTGCCCTTGCAGCCATTGGTGAAAACCATGTCAGTGACATGGCAGCAGAGGACCAGGCAAGCTATTCTACCATTCCACAAATGGAAAAGCATATCGCAAAACTCAAAAAATCAATGGAAAAAGCGGCAAAGGACCTTGATTTTATGGATGCTGCAAGATTGAGAGACCTCATGTTCGAGGCAAAAAAGCGACTGGAAGAAATGAAAAAATGATCCTGATTTTTGATCTGAAAATCAGACATGAATTGAGTAAATTCACAGATACTCAAACAGAAACCATGCGCCTGAAAATTGCTGTTTTTACGCTTCTCTTCTTTTGTACTTCATTTGCAGTTCACGCACAAAAGGTAAAACCCAGATTCAAAGAGCTTGCGCTCAATAACCTAGAGAGTTTTGAAAACCCCTCTTCCAACTGGAAAATCATCGGGGCAGTTCAATCAAACTTCACCGATACTACATTGAATACTGCAAAAGGCAGCGGAATACTGTTCAACGATTATTCAAATTCAATCAAATATCAACCCGGACATCATATCACTACCAAACTTCAACACGGTGATGTATTGTTGGATTTTGATTTCATGATTCCAAAAAGTTCAAACGCTGGAATTTATTTGCAATCACGTTATGAAGTTCAGATCAATGATAGTTGGGGAGTAAAACTTCCAACATCAAGTGATATGGGAGGGATCTACGAAAGATGGAAAGATGAAAAAGGTTTTGAAGGAAGCGCTCCTTTGACCAACGCTGCATTTGCACCTGGACTCTGGCAACACATGGAAATTTCTTTTCAGGCTCCAAGATTTGATGCAAGTGGGAAAAAAATTGCACCTGCAAAATTCAATTATGTTCGTTTGAATGGTGTGACCATCCACGAGAACATCATCGTGAGTGGACCAACCCGTTCACCTGCATTTGAAAATGAAGCAGCCTATGGCCCGTTGATGATTCAAGGTGATCACGGACAAATTGCAATCAGGCATTTTAAATATGCGCCGCAAGATGAATTGAATGTAAGCATGAGCGATATCAATTATGCTTATTTTGAAAAATCAGCTAAAACTCCCGAAGAAGCATCCAAGACAAAACCTAACAGCTTTGGAAAAACAAAAACATTGGATGGAAGATTGGCGTCTGCAAGAGATCAATTTTTTTTACAGTTCGATGGGAAAATACAAATCCCTTCAAAAGACACTTATACTTTTTCAATGCTGCATACAGGAGATGGCAGTTTGGAAATCGACGGAAAGAAAGTGATAACACCCAACTGGACATGGATTGGGGCAGATCCATTGACAGGCAATATTGAATTAGAAGCGGGTATGCATACATTTAAAATTTGGATCAACAAAGATGTCAACTGGGCACCACCCGGATTGTCACTCTATGTTGAAAAGCCCAACAGCAAAGCTTTTGCATTGCATACTCCTGCATCAATGCCTGAAAGAACCCCTGCACCATTGGTTGAAGTAAAAGCATTGGGTAATCCTGAAATCATTCGATCCTTCATGTACCACAACAATAAAAAGTTGACACATGTACTTTCAGTTGGAGATCCTTCACAATTGCATTATGCATACGATTTATTGCAAGGTGCCATGCTGAAAATATGGAAGGGAAATTTCCTGAATGCAACAGACATGTGGTATGAAAGAGGTGAACCACAAACATCCTCGCCCTTGGGAGCATCGATCGATCTTGTTGGAAATTGTCCCATCTATGAAAAAAATGCAACGAAAGATTCCATAGCAGATTATCAGTACAAAGGATACAACCTTTCAAGCAAGGGATATCCTGTATTCAAATACCAATACAAAAAATTGACTGTTGCAGATCAAATCAGTCCCAATGAAACCGGCAGAGGACTGACAAGAACGATCGAAGTCCAGGGAGAAGGAAAAGAAAAAACTTGGATCAGAATTGCACAAGGTTCAAATATTACTCCACTTGGAAATGGCATATACGCAATCGATGATCAAAAATATTTTATTCAATTGGGCAGCAGCGTATTCCCCAATATTGAAACATATCTCAATCAGCGCGTACTGATTCTGCCTGCCAAAGAAAAAATACAATATCAACTCATCTGGTAATTCACTCAATCAGAAAATATGCTTACTAAAATATATACCTGTTCATTGTTGCTCTTGCTCTCTGCTTCAACCATTGCCCAAAAAAATGTTGTGCAATCTGAAAAAGATTTTTATGCATTGAAAACTGTTGCCATCCCCGACAATGTAAAACTGGAAGTGGGAGGCATTGCAGTGATGCCCGATGGAAGAATTGCTGCTTCAACACGCAGAGGTGAAATCTGGATCATCCAAAACGCATATGGCAACGGACAACCGCACTTTACGAGATTTGCATCTGGTTTGCATGAGGTACTCGGACTCGCATACAGAGACGGCGCTTTTTACTGTACACAACGCGGCGAACTCACCAAAATAGAAGATAAAAATGGTGATGGCATAGCTGACAGCTATACACCGATTACACTTTTTGAATTAAGCGGCAACTACCATGAATATGCTTACGGTCCAGTGTTTGACAAAAACGGTGACATGTTCGTCACGCTCAATGTTGCATGGGTTGGATACGGTGATGGATTGGGAAAATGGCATGGATGGCTGATCAAAGTTAAACCCGATGGCTCGCAAGAGCCCATTGCCACTGGTTTGCGTTCACCAGCTGGATTCAATATCAACAGCAACAACGATGTTTTTTATGCAGAGAACCAGGGTGACTGGGTGGGAAGCGGTAGGGTCACGCATTTGGAGAAAGGAGATTTTGCAGGAAATGCAGGTGGACTCAACTGGACAAAAGAACCCAATTCACCATTGAAGTTGACCAAAGAAGATTTGAAACAAGTTGACAATGGTCAGCCTATGTATGAAGCTGCCAAAAAAATCAAAGAACTCAAACTTCCTGCTGTATGGTTTCCACATACGATTATGGGGATTTCAACTGCAGACATCATTGAAGATCAAACCAACGGTGCATTCGGTCCATTTGGTGGACAATACTTCGTGGCTGATCAAGGACATTCCAAAATCATGAGAATGTCGCTCGAAAAAATAAACGGAAAATACCAAGGAGCCTGTTATCCCTTTTATGAAGGATTTGCATCCGGACTTGTGAGATTGCGCTGGGGACTCGATGGATCTGTTTTTGGTGGAATGACCAGCAGAGGATGGGCCAGTACAGGAAAGGCAGAATATGCTTTGCAACGATTGGTATGGACCGGAGAAGTCCCTTTTGAAATGAAAGATATACATGCACAAAGCGATGGATTTGAAGTTGAATTCACGTTACCGGTAAATGCATCAAAACTGAAAGACGCGAGAAACTTTTCGGTGAACAGCTTCACGTATAAATACCATCACCAATATGGAAGTCCCATCATCAACAACCGTCCAAGAAAAATAATTGGAATGGTGCCATCCCCTGATGGAAAAAAAGTTAAACTGGTGTTAGATAGTTTGATCCCAGGCTATATCCATGAAATCAGGGTTGTAAATCTTGAATCAACAGAACAAAAATCTCTCTTGCATGATTTTGCCTATTATACCTTGAATGAAATTCCATCTGGAGAAAAAACAATTTTGAAAGAAGGAGAAAAAGTCAACGCACATACAGGTATGCACCATGACATGAAAAACACTGCCCCTACAAAAACTGTTGCGTCCAGGAAAAGACAAACCACCATGCCTGCAGACTGGATACAGCCAGACAAAATTTTGAAATTGGGAACCAAACCAGGATTGAAATACGATGTAACAAATTTTGAGGTAAAGGCTGGAAGCAAGGTGAGATTGATATTCAACAACAACGATGACATGACACACAATGTGGTCATCACCCTACCGGGAGCTGCTGATGAAGTGGGATCACTTGCGTTGAAAATGGGACTCAAAGGATCAGAAATGAATTACGTCCCAGTCACAAACAAAGTCCTGTTTCATACAGGATTGCTTCAACCTGAAACCAGCGAGTCTATTTATTTTGTATCACCCTCTACACCCGGAGAATACATGTTTGTATGTACATTTCCAGGACATGCATCAGTCATGAGAGGCATTATCAAAGTAGTTCCATAATGGTAAGAGAAATTCATCAATGGTACAGTCCCGCGCTGCAAAAGGAAATGCCGCTTGCAGTGTATGGTCACTACGGATTTGCGCTCTTGATGATCCCAACTGCAGCAGCTGATTACCTTGAGTACGAAAGATTTGAATTAATCCAGCATCTCTCACCCATGATCGATGCAGGAAAAATCAAAGTTTTTTCCATCAACAGCATCAATACAGAAAGTTGGATGAATAAACAGATGGAAGGAGCACACAAAGCCATTCGCCAGAATCAATTCAATGATTATATTTTCAATGAGGTTGTACCCTTCATCAGAAATTTTACATCCAACGATACTCCCATCATCACCTCTGGCGCATCATTTGGTGCCTTGCATGCAATGAATGTGTTTTTGAAAAGACCCGATTTATTCAAAGGAGTGATTGCTATGAGTGGAGTATATGATTTGATGGAATATACAGATGGTTATTATGATGAACAGGTGTATTTCAACTCCCCCATACATTATATACCCAACCTAACCGATCAGGAAACACTCGAAAAAATCAGAAGTGGTAAAATGGTCATAGCTTCGGGGGGTGGTTCACATGAAGATCCGGAGGCCAACAGAAGATTTTCAGGCGTATTGCACAGCAAATCCATCCCGCATGATCTGGAAATCTGGGCAGATGATATTCATCACGATTGGCCTACCTGGAGAAAAATGTTGCCTTACTTTATAGACGCGAAATTTTAAAAATGGAAAAGAGGCTTTTTTTGTTGGATGCATTTGCATTGATTTTTCGTGCATACTATGCACTCATTCGCAACCCGCGTATTACCAGTAAAGGGAAAAATACCAATGCACAGTTTGGTTTCACCAACGCGCTCGTCGATCTGATCAACAAACAAAAGCCAAGTCACATGGCCATTTGTTTTGATACCGCAGCTCCTACGGAGCGTCATACTGATTTTGCAGATTACAAAGCAAACCGACAGGAAGCACCAGAAGATTTATTGGCATCGATCCCCGATATCAAAAAAATCATTGAGAGTTTCAATATCCCCATTATTGAAACAGATGGATTTGAAGCAGATGATGTGATTGGAACCTTGGCCAAGCAGGCAGAGCAAGCAGGTTATCATGTATACATGGTAACGCCAGATAAAGATTATGGTCAACTCGTAAGTGAAAACATCAAGATCTACAAACCGCCCTACCAAGGCGGCGACTTTGAAATCATAGGTCCAGCTGAAGTATGCGAAAAATGGAATATCCAACACGTAGATCAAGTCATTGATATGTTGGGTATGATGGGAGATGCGGTTGATAATATCCCAGGTATTCCCGGTGTTGGTGAAAAAACAGCAGCCAAATTATTGGCAGAGTTTGGTACACTGGAGAAAGTATTGGAAAATGCCGACAGCATCAAAGGCGCCATAGGTGAGAAAGTAAGACAGGGAAAAGATCTTGCGCTGATGAGTAAAAAACTTGCAACCATCATCACAACTGTACCTGTTGAATTCCACGAAGTAAATTTCAAAGTAACAGAACCCAACAAAGAAGCATTGAAGGAAATCTTCAGTGAGCTTGAATTCAGAACAATCGGTAAAAGAATTTTGGGGGAGGATATCCCAATAGCAGGTCCCGTTGAAAAAGCAGCACCTGTGCAAGGTGATTTATTTGGAGCTGCTCCATCCGCTGCATTGATTGTAACTGAAAATCAGGATACGGCATCAGAAGAAGTGCCAATGACCGTTGATAAAAACATCAACAATACACCACACAGTTATACTTTAATAGACAGTGATGAGAAAATCGATGCATTCATAAAAGAGTTGCTCAAAGCAAAAGAAATTTGCTTTGATACAGAAACAACGGGGCTCGATGCAAACACTGCAACAATAGTTGGCATGAGTTTTTCCATGCAACCAGGCACAGCCTTTTATGTCCCTTGTCCAGATGATGTTCAGAAAACAGCTTCCATTCTTGAAAAGTTCACACCTGTTTTCAATGACTCCTCAAAAAAATGGATCGGGCAAAATATCAAATATGATTTGCTGATTTTAAAAAGAGTAGGCATTGAATTGGCAGGAAATATTTTTGATACCATGCTGGCGCATTATGTCATAGAACCTGAGGGAAAAAGAAGCATGGATTTGTTGAGTGCAAAATACTTGGGGTATGAGCCCATTCATATTGAGGAGTTGATTGGTAAAAAGGGCAAAGGGCAGGGTACCATGCGGGATGTACAAATTGATAAAATAAAAGAATACGCAGGTGAAGATGCTGACATCACACTTCAACTGAAAAATGTTTTTGAACCTCAGTTAAAAACAAAGCATGTAGAAAAAGTTTTTTATGAAGTTGAAAATCCTTTGGTCAAGGTATTGATGGATATGGAGTTTGAGGGAATCAGGATTGATACTGGATTTCTGCATGACTATTCAAAGGAGCTGGAGCGTGAAGCAAAACAGGCAGAAGAAGCAGTGTACAAGACTGCAGGTGTAAGGTTTAATTTGGCATCACCTAAACAATTGGGTGAAGTGCTATTTGATAAATTGAAACTGGATCCCAAGGCAAAAAAAACCAAAACCGGACAATACGCAACAGGTGAAGATGTATTGCAGAAACTTGCTCATCAGTTTCCGATTGTTTCAGATATTCTCACTTTCAGAGAATTGACGAAGTTGAAATCAACCTATGTAGATGCCTTGCCCATATTGATCAATGCACATACAGGCAGGGTTCATACAACCTATGGTCAGGCAGTTGCAGTAACAGGGAGACTGGCAAGCAACAATCCCAATCTCCAGAACATTCCTGTAAGAAGTGACCATGGAAAGGAAATCAGAAAAGCATTTATCCCAAGAGACAATCAACATGTATTGATTTCTGCCGACTACTCACAAATCGAATTGAGGATTGTAGCAGCAATCAGTGGAGACAAAAATATGTGTGAGGCATTCCGACTCGGAAAAGACATCCATACAGCCACAGCAGCAAAAGTGTATGGAGTTGAAGAAGCGGATGTTACCAAGGAGATGCGTTACAAAGCAAAAAGTGTAAACTTTGGAATCATATACGGTCAGGGTGCGTTTGGACTCGCAGACAATCTGGGTATCAGCAGAACAGAAGCAAAGACTATCATCGACAACTACAAAAAAGAATTCTCCGGTATCAATGCATACATGGAATCTACCATCAACTTTGCAAAAGAAAAAGGCTATGTTGAAACGCTGATGGGAAGAAAACGCTGGTTGAGAGATATCAATTCATCTAATTTTACAGTGAGAGGATTTGCAGAGCGGAATGCCATCAATTCACCGATACAGGGAACCGCGGCAGACATGATCAAACTGGCTATGATCAAAGTACACCAGGAAATCAAGAAACATGGTTTCAAGAGTAAGATGATCTTGCAGGTGCACGATGAATTGATCTTTGATGCACTGGCATCAGAAGCAAATGATTTGAAAGCATTGATTTTGGAAAATATGGAATCCGCTCTCCCGCTTCCCAATGATGTACCTGTAATTGCTGAAGCTGGTATCGGAATGAATTGGTTAGAAGCACATTGATATGAATAATTATTTCACCATTACATCAACCATTGGCGCTCGCTATTTTACAGTTGCCGGATTGGCTTTTTTGTTCTTTTATGTATTGTATAAAAACAAATTTCTCAGAACAAAAATTCAACAGCGATACCCCGATAAAAAAGATTATTTCAGAGAAATATTTTATTCCGTCGTCACCATTATGATTTTTGGACTGGTTCCGGTCATCTTTATTTTCAATGAAAATGTTTCGCAGTATACACAGTTGTATAAAAAGATAGATGAGAGAGGATGGGTATACTTCATTTCGATCTTCCCATTGATGCTGTTTATCCATGATGCCTATTTCTACTGGATGCACAGACTGATGCACCATAAAAAACTATTCAAATACTTTCACTTGGTGCACCATCAATCGACCAATCCTTCTCCTTGGGCTGCGTATGCATTTCATCCTTTGGAAGCCATCATAGAGGCATCCATATTGATTGTTTTCTTATTTATTATGCCTGTGCACAGGCTGCATTTTTTTCTCTTTTTCTTTTTTATGATTGTATACAACGTATATGGTCATCTTGGTTGGGAGTTGTATCCAAAAGATTTTCATAAAACGAAGATTGGCCGCTGGATCAACACATCAGTCGCTCATAACCAGCACCACCAATATTTCAAAGGAAATTACAGTCTCTATTTTTTATTTTGGGATCGATGGATGGGTACATTGAGAGAAGATTATGATCGGCAATATGAAAAAGTTCAATCAACATGAGACCAAGGATCATCTATTGTTATGATGCTTATTGTGGATGGTGTTACGGATTCAGTCCAGTGATCAAAGAACTGTGGATCCGCCACCGAAACAGGTTTGAATTTGAAACAATTTCAGGTGGTATGATCCCCGTTGAATCAGCCAGGCATATCAGCCATATTGCAAGTTTCATTCAGGGTGCATATAAAAATGTAGAGGAACTTTCAGGAATTCAATTTGGCGAAGATTATCTCTGGCATATATTCAACCCAGACAAGAGCGATTGGTTCCCCTGTTCTGAAATGCCTGCCATTGCCATGGCAGTATTCAGAGAATATCATCCTGACAGAACCATTGAGTTTGCGGCAGATCTGCAATATGGATTGCATTATGAAGGAAGAGACCTGACAGATCGGGAAGCATATCGTCACTTAACAGTGAAATATGAAATACCGACAGCAGCGTTTTATGAAAAATTGAAAGCAGCGCAATACAAGGAAGCGGCGCAGTATGATTTTGCATTGACTCAACAATTGAAGGTAAACGGATTCCCCACCGTTTTCATGCAGGTCAGTGATGCAAAACTTTATATGATTGCAAGAGGATTTACTGCACTCGATGCAATGGAGGAGCGGATTGTCAAAATATTAGAAGAGATGAATAATGCATAATTCATCGTAAATTGTGCGCTCAATCAGTGATCATGGAGTACAACAAATTGGTTTCAATTACAGGATTTTCAGGTTTATTTGAATTATTAAGCAGCAAAACAGACGGCGCGATTGTTAAATCACTTGAAGATCAATCTACAAAATTCGTATCCAGCAGGATTCATCAGTTTTCTCATCTTGAATCCATCGAAGTGTATACCACAGATGAAAATGTAAATCTTGTTGAAGTTTTTCAGGCAATCAAAAGCGCAAACAAAGGACTTCCGTCTGAAAAAGATGACAAAGCCATCAAAGCATATTTCAAAGAAGTATATCCAACAATGGATTTTGAAAGGGTTTATACCAGTGATATGAAAAAAATGATCAAATGGTACAATGCGATCAGCAAACATGGTATAGAAATCAAACTCAGCGCAACAGAAGAATAGCATAAATCTTATACAATGCATTACTCAGCAAATATTGAGAAACTGAAACACAGTTTCCTGCCCGAGGTATTTGAATTAAAAAATTGGGAATCAGTAGAGCAATATTTTATTGAGTTGCATGAGAGAGATTTAACTGATAAAGCAGCACTTGAACAGTGGTTGAAAGATCTCAGTGAGCTAGAGGCTTTCATCACCGAGGATGCGTGTTGGAGACAGGTCCGGATGACCTGTGACACAGAGAACAAGACACTTGAAGAGGCTTTCAATTATTTCTTTCTTGAGATCCAACCCAAGATGCAACCCTATGCAGATCTGCTCAATAAAAAGTTGATCAGCTGCCCTTTTACGAAAGAATTGGATCAGGATAAATACTTTACCTACTTGAGATCCATCAGGAAAAGCATTGATTTATTCAGAGAAGAAAATATCCCACTACAGGCTGAAGCAAGTGTTCTGCAACAACAGTATGGAATGATTGCAGGCAAAATGACGATTGAACAAGATGGGAAAGAGTTTACCCTTCAACAGGCCGGGAAATTTTTAGAAAGTCCAGATAGAACCATCAGAGAAACCGTATACAAAAAAATTGCAGAACGCAGATTGGCAGACAAAGAATCACTGAATGATCTTTTCTCAAAACTGATTGCAATACGACATCAGGTTGCATTGAATGCAGGTTTCAGCAATTACCGAGATTACAAATTTGCAGAGATGGGCCGCTTCGATTATACACCTCAAGACTGCTTTGATTTTCATGAGGCTGTAAAATCTGAAGTCATGCCATTGATGGATGAGATATACATTGAGCAGAAAAAAAGATTGGGACTCGATACCATGCGCCCGTGGGATACAGAAGCAGAACCTGCAAACGTAGAACCTTTGCGTCCATTTACCGATGGAAAAGACCTGCTGAAAAAAACCATCCAGTGTTTTGATGAATTGAATCCATTCTTTGGAGATTGTCTCAGAAAAATGGATGCATTGCACCACCTCGACCTAGACAGCAGGAAAGGAAAAGCTCCTGGAGGATACAACATGCCATTGGCTGAAAGCGGCGCTCCATTCATATTCATGAATGCAGCTTCACAAATGTCTGATCTGACTACCATGGTTCATGAAGGTGGACATGCCATCCATTCATTTCTTGCTCATCCGCTCGAACTGACCGGATTCAAAGAATACCCAACTGAAATGGCAGAGGTGGCGAGCATGTCAATGGAATTGTTTACGATGGACCATTGGCATGTCTTCTTCAACGATGAAGCAGAGATGAATAGAGCCAAAAGGCATCAACTTGAAAGAGTCATTACCATATTCCCATGGATCGCAACAATTGATAAATTTCAGCATTGGATATATGAGCATCCAACCCACTCTGTTGAGGAAAGAAGATTGATGTGGCTACAAATATTAAACGAATTCAGTTCAAACACCATTGATTTCAGTGAATTAGACGCATTCAGATCATTTAGCTGGCAAAAGCAATTGCATTTATTTGAAGTGCCTTTCTACTATATTGAATATGGTATTGCACAATTGGGGGCGATTGCAATGTGGATGCAATACAAGGAAAATCCTAAAGAAGCATTAGAAAATTACACCAAGGCACTCAGTTTGGGTGGAACAAAAACACTTCCTGCGCTCTATCAACATGCAGGAATTGAACTTGCATTTGATAAAATGAACATAAAACGATTAATGCGTTTTATCAAGAAAGAGTTAGAAAGTTTATAAATGGTGTTTAAAATCATATGCTGATTTCAATTATAAAAGATTAACAGTTATACTTTTGAATTGCTACTAATCAGAGCCTTAACGAATGCCCTGGTGTTTTTACACTGGGGCTTTATTATGCGCAAGTTTTACAAACCCCAGAAACAATCATATTGATTTGATTTGCACGAAAGCCCTTTGGCAAATGAACGGATGGAATAGCAGTATCATCTAAACAAATTGTTTTGCCGCATGCATCACATGTAAAGTGAACATGATTGTCATGATGATGCCCACTGACAATACAATCATCATTGCACAATGCATAACGAGTAATGTTATCTGAAGAAGGTATGGTATGAATGATTCCTTTCTCTAAAAATGTTTGCAGTGTTCTGTAAATAGTAACCCTGTCATACTCATCCTTGCACTTTGATTCAATGTCCTGATGTGCCATGGCATTTACAGAAGAAAGAAAGATGTCAAGGATGGTTTTTCTTCCTTCCGTTACACTCAATGCACTTGACTTTAATATTTCACTGCTTGTTTTTTTCATTCAGCAAGTAACTCCTTTATATCGTTTACCAGTTGGCTGACTTCATCTTTTTTGATTCCATCATAGATGCCTCTCACGCGGCCTTGACGATCAACCAGTGTAAAAAACTGTGTATGCAAAAACTGTTCCTTGATATTGATGGAAGAGTTTTTCGGATCGTCCAATAAATAACTTTCTCTTGCAGTTTTATACAACGCTTCTTTTGATCCAGTAACAAACCACCAGTTATCTGCTTGTCCCCCCAAAGAATCTGCATAGTGTTTCAATACAGGGATGGAATCCGTTTCAGGATTCACTGTATGAGAAATGATCAGGAACTGTGGATCGGATTTAAACTGCTCATAGATGGCTTTCATGTTTTTGTTCATCTTAGGACAAATGCCCTTGCAAGTTGTAAAAAAGTATTCTGCAACATAAACCCTGTTTTTAACCTCAACCTGTGAAACCTGATTCCCGTCATGTCTTGTAAAACTGAAAGGCTGAACAGTATTGACGATGGGAAGCTTTACTTTTTCAAAGTCAGTGAAATAAATCATCCCGCCATAGAACAAAGCAAGCAGCAAGCCAAAAAAACCAAGGTACCGCAGTAATTTCTTATTCATCTCAAAACAGTATTCAATCTCATACAAAGGTACACCAAAGAAATAATGCAACTTTGTTGCAAAATGTTTAATTTTGTCGTCCTTCTATGTTCAAAATCAATTACGATGCCTTGGGAATTGCTGCGTCCATCGCCTGTGCAATCCATTGTGCGGTATTGCCGTTGCTGATATCCAGTTTGCCGATTTTTGGCATCAATATCATCAAAAACACTGCATTTGAGTATGGAATGATTGTACTTGCAGCACTGGTTGGCTTCTATGCATTGCGCCATGGGTTCAAAAAACATCACCACAAAAAATCACCCGCCATCATTTTTTCACTGGGAATTGTATTGCTTCTTTTAAAACAATCACTAGAGCAGTACCAGTTGTTTCTGCTGATTCCTGCAATGGGATTGATTGTTGCGGCACATACCATCAATTATCTGAGCTGCAGAAAAGCAAATCACTGTCATACTGAGGATTGCAACCATTGATTATTGAAGCTTTGCCAAAATAGCTGCTGCTACTTTTTTTCCTTGCCTGTTTCCATTTTCACAACCTGATCTGTAATGAATAGATCCATACACCCTGCTGATGGATGCTTCTTCGGCAGCATGTCTGAATGACTTGAATGATCGAACAGGAAGATTGTACTCCAGTTCAGAAGAATCAGTAAATGCAATATTGTCGCCAAACAAATGTGTCAACAATTCAGCAGCACAAGATGATGTAGTACTATGCCCGGATGTATATTCAGGAAAGGGAGGAGTTTGAATATAAGAAATCCACTGCTCATTGATCAATCGTTGAATAGCAGTTTGAGGTCTGATCCTAACTGTTTTATATTTTACATACCAGCAGGAAATAAATGCATCATACAATCCGACAGCTGTAT
>JBEAYH010000120.1:0-24292 GCA_041159435.1 Bacteroidota bacterium
GATGAAAATTGGATTCAATTTGAAGTGAAAAGCACGATAGACATTATCAAGCCAGAGGAGAAAGCCAAGGGAGACAAAGCTGAAAAGACGAAAAAAACATTTTATTTCGAATACAACATACTGACAGAACAACTGAACGAATTGGTTGACTTTAAGAAGCCCAAAAGAAAACCTGTTTGGGCCAATGTCTCACCAGATCAGAACATGGTTGTATTTGGCAGAAATTATAATCTGTATTATATGGACAAGGCCAATTATGAAAAGGCTTTGCAAAAAGAAGACGATTCTTCCATTGTAGAACATCAAATCACTTCAGACGGTGTTCAATTTTTCAGCTGGCACAGTGAAAGCAGTTATGGTGGTGGTGGAGAAACCAATGTAGATGCAGAAAAAAATAAAAATAAAAGAAAGTCAGTTTTTGGCTATTGGAGCGAAGACAGTAAAAAAATTGCATTGGTAAAAGTAGATAACAGAAAAGTAAAAGATTTATGGGTGATCAACAGCATCGCTGATCCCCGTCCAACGCTGGAGACCTACAAATATTGGATGCCAGGTGAAAAAGATGCTCCCATCGATCATATGATGGTTGTAGAACCGTCTTCCAAACAATACAAAGAAATAGATATTGCGCAATTCAAGAACCAGGATATTGCCATTTACAATAAAACTTTGCCCATCAACTCCAGAGACGACGAACACCGTCCAAGTATATGGCTTGGCAACAACAAAGAATTATACATGAGCAGAACAAGCAGAGATCTGAAAAGAATTGATCAATGCTTGGTCAATGTAGAAACAGGTGTTGTAAAAGTATTGGTTGAGGAACGCCTGAATACATATGTTGAAGCAAGAAAACCTGCGCTGGTAAAAAATGGAGAAGAGATCATTGAATGGAGTGAAAGAGATGGATGGGCACATTTGTATCTGTATGACAAAAACGGTAATCTTAAAAATCAAATAACCCAGGGACCATTCCACGTAGAAGATATAGTAAGCGTTGATGATGAAAAGAGGATTGTATACTTCTCTGCGAATGGACGTGAAAATATCAACAGTACTACAAAGGAAGATCCTTATTATCTGCATTTATACAAGGTCAACCTCGACGGAACTGGATTGCAACTCTTAAATCCAGGTAACTATGACCATGCATTCAGTATGAACGACAAAAAAACCTTTTTTGTCAACAACAGTTCCCGGGTGAATAGCATCCCCACATCTCACGTATATAACAGTGAAGGGAAAAAGATAATGGACCTCGAAACAGCCGACCTCTCTAATTTATTTGCCGCAGGTTATAAATTTCCTGAAACCTTCAAAGTAAAAGCAGATGACGGCATTACAGATATCTATGGTGTGATGTACAAACCGTATGATTTTGATTCAACCAAAAAATATCCAATCATTGAATATGTATATCCTGGTCCACAAACCGAGTCGGTTAACAAAAGTTTCAGCAAAGGGATGGACAGAATTGACAGGTTGGCTCAATTGGGATTTGTAGTTGTAACACTCGGAAACAGAGGTGGACATCCTGCCAGAAGCAAATGGTATCATAATTATGGATATGGGAATTTACGCGATTATGGATTGGCAGATAAAAAAGCTGCCATCGAGCAACTGGCAGATCGATTCGCTTATATTGACAGAGATAAAGTAGGCATCCACGGACACAGTGGAGGAGGATTCATGAGTACTGCTGCCATGTTGGTATATCCGGATGTATTCAAAGTGGCGGTCAGCAATGCAGGCAATCACGACAACAGTGTTTACAACAGATGGTGGAGCGAAAAACACCAGGGAGTAAAAGAAATGATTTCAGACAAGGGTGACACGACATTTTCTTATATGATTGATAAGAATCCAGATATCGCCAAAAATCTGAAAGGAAAATTGTTGCTCATACATGGTGAAATCGACAACAATGTTCATCCTGCAAATACCATTCGCGTGGTGAATGCACTCATCAAAGCAAACAAGCGATTTGATATGCTGATTCTGCCAACACAACGACATGGATTTGGTGATATGAATGAATATTGGTTTTGGAGAACAGCAGATTATTTCTCAAAATATTTGATGGGTGACCACGCAGAGAGACCTGTTGATATTGAAGAATTAAATAAAGAAATAGAGAGAAAGAGATAAATAAATACAATGCCGATTCCAGGAAGAGGTCCTAATTATCCTGCATACCCTTCCCGGATATTATTTTAGGAATATACTTCTCGATTCTGGAAGTTCGGGTAGTAGACTGCTTTGCTTGAGAAAAAAAGATATGATACCCTCTTTGCCTTCCCGGGGTCAATGCTTCGAATGCTTTTTTCAGTGAAGGTTTTTGCTTAAATGCTTCTTTTAGCTCTGGGATAACATCAATAACTACTTTCGTTTTCTCTACTTGCAATCCAGCTTTTTCTATTTGAATCGCCTCTTTTATATAGCTTTTCAAAACAGGCAATATTTTTTTTACCTGTGAAGATTCAGTAAAACGAAGCTGTCGGGCACTGTTTGAATGTTCTCCAGCTTTGATGAGCAAGCCCTTGTCATCTTCTAACAAGGCTCCTTTGAAAAACATCAAAGCACAATATGCTTTAAATGACTGTAACATGATCACATTTGATCCTTGAAATGTATAACAGGGGGACCCCCATTTTGATTCTTCCTGTAATTCAGTTTTGACCAATATGCTTCTCAATGCCTGAAGTTCATTTTTCCATGTCAATACTTTACAATTGGGAGTATTATAAAGACTGCACCTCCCGCATCCTTTGGTAAAATATGTATTTGGATCTTTATTCACTTTGATACAGATTCATTTATATTTCATAATTGATCTATGCATTCAAGTTAATCATTTCAAAAATCACTTCAAAAAAACACAATATGAAATGGTTTTCAAGTAATTATTTTAAGACACAACAAAGGTTTAGTGTAATTTTACTTCATTGAATCCTTTTCAAAACAACGACCAAATATGAACAATGCATATATCAAAGATTTTGAGTTCAGGTGGAGTGATGTAGATGCCAATCAACATGTCATGCACTCAAAATATTATGAGGCGGCTGCTCACTGCAGAATGAGCTTTCTCAAAGATCATGGAATTACCATGGAGTTGCTCAAATCACTTTCAACCGGCCCCATTTTATTTAGAGAGGAATGTATTTTTCGAAAAGAATTATACGGGGGAGAAATCATCCAGGTTAGCTTTGAACTTTTAAAAGCAAAACGAGACGGAAGCAGATTCAGCGCCATTCATGAATTCAAAAAGAAAGATGGCTCACTCTCAGCAACACTCTACGCGGATTTGGCTTGGATGGATACAGTAAAAAGAAAACTTACTGCTCCCCCTTCGGAAGTAATGAAAATGATGGAAGACTCTCCCAAACACGCTGACTTTACTTACATTGACTAAATCATTATACTGTATGAAAATGTTCAAATTAATGCTTATCATTTTTGCAATTTTACCTTTTACAACACAGGCTCAAATAAGCTCAATTGAAAAAAAGGTTGTAGACTACATCGATGAACATCTCCCTGATGCCTTAGCATTACTGAAAAACACCACCAACATCAACAGTGGTACATTGAATAAAGAGGGAGTGAAAAAAGTAGGAGAAATCTATGCGAAAGAATTGGAGAAAGCAGGATTTAAAACTACATGGATCCATCTTCCCGACTCACTCAAAAGAGCCGGACACCTTGTGGCAACCAGAACCGGAAACAAAGGGAAAAAAATATTCATCATTGGTCATCTGGATACAGTATTCGAGCCCGATATGCCAGCCAATCCCTTTCTTATATTGAATGATTCAACAGCTACCGGACAGGGAGTAAATGACATGAAAGGTGGAGATGTAATTGTTATCCTTGCATTACAGGCGCTGAATCAATACAGGCTATTAGAGGGATCTGACATCACTGTTTATTTTACTGGTGATGAAGAAAGAGCGGGCCATCCGGTAGAAGTAAGCAGGGCAGACTTTATTGAGCGAGCAAAAAGATGTGATGTTGCATTGGGATTTGAAGGCGCATCCAGTACAAATATTATAGCTACTGCAAGAAGAGGTGCAAGCAGTTGGTTGCTGGAAGTATTCAGTAAACAGGGACACTCTTCCGGTATATTTAGCAATTACAGTGGGTACGGAGCAATTTATGAAGCTGCCAGAATCATCAATGAATTTAGAACAACCCTCAGCTCCGAAAAATATTTGACTTTCAATCCAGGTATGATTGCAGGTGGTGCAGAAGTCAATTACTATGAGAACAAGGCCTCAGCTTATACCATAGGAAAAGACAATATCATTTCTCCAACTGCGATCGCTCATGGGGATCTTCGATTTTTGACTGCAGAGCAGAAAGAAAAAGCAAGAGAGACAATGAGAGAAATAGTATCCAAAAATCTAAATGGTACAAATGCAAAAATTACATTCTACGACGGAATCCCTTCCATGGCACCTACTGAAGGAAACAATCAATTACTTGCAGTTGTCAATCAGGTTTCAATTGATTTAAACATGGGAACAACCAAAGCAGGTGATCCTGGATCGAGAGGTGCTGGTGATATCTCATATGTTGCTGAATTTCTGGATTGTATTGATGGATTAGGAGCAATGGGAATGGGCGCTCATGCACCCGGAGAAACAATCAACTTAAAGACAATTCCATTCTTAAGTAAAAGAGCAGCAGTATTGATCAATCGACTGGTTCAAGGGAAATAATTAAAAGTGTTTCATATTGATGTAAATCGTTGTATCCCCTTGAAAGTTAAATGATGCGGATTTAAAACTTGGCAATCCCAGGAAATTGGAAGCATCATTTGAAAAAGCATATCCCTCCTTTGGCATTCCGAGAATATTGGTACTCAGCTTCCCATTGCCGTCTGCATCATGAAACAATGCAATTGCATAAGTACCTCGTGGTAAATCTTTGGCAGACAACAACACTTTACCTACCTGAGGTTTCAACGTAAATATTTTGATACAACTGGTGGATTCATAAGGAAATCCCTTTTCAGCATTGTAAACAGATAATAAAATATTTCCCTTGTTGGATCTGACCTTGGAAATCTCCACATTCAAAGTTTGAGCTTGCATTGTCATGCTACTTGAAATGGATAAAACGAAAAAGGCTATGATAATTTTAAATGACATCCTTGTAGTGATAGATTTTGATAATGCAAATGTAAATCCAGATCTGAATTGAATACTATATTTATTTGTTATATTTAAATACTAAACAAATAGGAATGAAAAATAAAATTTTGAATATTTTATCGATCGTTTTTGGCTTATTGCTCATAAATGGAGGCTTGGCTAAGTTTTTTCAATACATGCCCACCCCAACCAATTTACCAGAGGCAGTTGTAAAAGACAATGCTGCTCTGATGGAAATATCCTGGCTGATGCCTTTGATTGCAAGCGCTGAAATGTTAGGCGGATTGCTAATTATTTTTCCAAAAACAAGGGCACTGGGTACATTGATAGTTTTCCCAGTGATGGTTGGTGTTCTTTTAACTCATCTTTTCGTAGACAGAACAAATTTGGTAATGGCACTAATTATTTGGGTTGTTCTTATTGGCATTATTTGGGATAACAAAGAGAAATACCTTTCGCTTCTCAAATAGTTACCTGTTTGATTCAGAACGATTCAACTTAAGTTTTGTAAAGACCTGCAAATGAGGCAATGTTAGTACAGAAAGCGTGATGAATAAAAGTGTTACCAAACTGGTAGAATTTTTACTGCTATAGAAGGTAAACATGATAAATAACATTCCAATCCAGGCCATGATAGAAAATGGCATGGCTTGCTTGAGCAAGTGCGTCCAACTCTTCAACGTATCTGGCATTGAAAAACTACTGCGAATTTTATCGAATGATAAAATAGAATGCCAAAGTCCAAAATAAAAACCGAACCCTACCCAAAGTGTGCTAAAGTGACAAATAACAAGCAGTATGATCAATTGGATCAAAGAGAAATAAAAATGACTCGACTGATAATAGAAATATTTTCGCTTTACAAATAAAACAATATAAGTAGCTAGAATAAAAATCAATGCAATAGGCGAAACCAGAGAGGCTATATGGAGCCATTGACGCTCTGTAACATTCGACTGACCAACGTAAAGAAATATTTTCAATGCACTGGAGATATTTACAGAGAGAAAATATAAAATCCAACACATCCCCAATAAACTGTATATAAATTTTTGAGACCAGGAATCAGATTTTCCCATCCAATCAATTTCTCCAAAATGATACGCAGTAATAAAAATAAAAACAATCAATGCAATTATGGGTGATACATACCAAAGTGAAGCATAAAGAAAAATATTCAATAGATACTTCCACAAAAACTGTTTGTTCTTTTGGTATTTGGAATGGATATCTTTCCCCTCAATATACAAATCGAGTGCACCATGCGGCACTCCCAATAAAACCATACTGAACAACAGCAATTTGAACTGATTGGCATCAGATACTACCAACCAATTGCTTAAGATCGTTAGGAGCAATCCAATCAACAACAAAACAATTCTCAATCTCAATTGCATAAGAAAAAAATTGGGGCGAATTGCTTCGCCCCACTATTAACCAAAATTATCACGATGCGCGATCTATTAAGCTGCTTTGCGGCTCAATGAATAAATTACAAGTCCAAATCCGATTTTGTTCACAGCATCACCGATGTTGTAAACAATGTTCATATCCAGACCAATGTTCTTGAAGCTTTCATACCACTGACCGTCAGCTGTTCCGATCAAATATCCAAGAGGATAAATGGCCCAACCAACCAATACAAACCATGCAAGTGCAGAGTTGGCAGCTGCTACAGCAGGACCAGCACTGGTAGCGAGTTTCTTAACATCACCCATCCATACTTCGTATACGATGTAGAAGTAAGCAATGGCGCTCACAGTACCCCATACAGTTGCGTTGGCCAATCCAGCTTCACCCATGTAACCTGTTACAAGCATTACAACAGAAGCAAGGATCATTTTCCAAAGCAATCCAGAGGTTCCACCAGATTTTTTGGTGATCAAATAAAACTCAACGCACATCAAAGGCACAGTCAACAACCAGTCTACATAACGGAAGAAGGTTGGAGACTCATGCGTGTCAGCATAATAACCGCGCATGTAATAATAATGCACGGCAGCAATGAACGTAATCAATCCTGATACCAGGACAGAAGTACGCCATTCTTTGCTGGTGTTGTTGAGCTCAAGAAAGAAGAAAACGGAAGCGGCCATCATAGCCATGGTTCCAACGAAAAACGTGAACGAAACGTAGTCGTTTTTCGCAATTGCCGTAGTGGCATCAAGCAAAAGTGAATGGATCATATATGGAGTTTTAGTGAAAAAATCAATTTCACAACTCTCACACCGTCCTTAAGGCTGTCAGTTTGAAACCAAACTGCAAAGCACTCGCATAATCAATCGTTGTCAATTACACAACATGAATTTAACGAAAATGTTCAAAAGTTAATGCACAAGCATTCAACAAAAGGCAATCCCAGTATGCAATCGATTGATTTATAAATAAGTAGGAATGAAAATTATTTTTGTGATGAAGATTTATCACGAAACATATTTAACAATGTTCAGACATTAAAAAATTATAATTCATTATTTTACAACTGATTACAATAAAAAATACGTATCATCATAAAAATAAAATTGACATGAAAAATCTCATGAAAATATTTCTTGTTGCAGCAATCATTTTGATTGCAGTTCTTCTTTTCAACACTTTTGCTTTAAAACCAACATCAACTGCTGCTGCTTCCAACACCATCGAAATCCCTAAAGATGATGCTGCCGCTCTCCATTTGAGCGAAGCCCTCCAAATAAAAACAATATCGTTCGGAGATACCCTTCCCATTGATACAGCAGAATTCATCAAGTTCAAGTTGTTCATGGAGAAGACCTATCCCCTGATGCATACCAAACTCGAAAAACAAACTTTCAATCAATTCAGTTATGTTTTCAAATGGAACGGAAAAGACAGCTCAAAGGCGCCATATGTATTGATGGCACATCTCGATGTAGTACCGGTTGAAGCCATCGCAGAAAGCAAATGGACCTACCCATCTTTCAGTGGTAAAATTGAAAATGATACGATTTGGGGAAGAGGTGCTGTAGATGACAAATCATCCGCTATCGCCATCATGGAAGCAACCGAACAGCTGCTCAAAAATAATTTTATCCCTGAAAGAACTTTTTATCTATGCTTTGGTCACGACGAAGAAATTGCAGGCAAAAGAGGAGCCAACATCATCTCTCAATGGTTCAAAGAAAAAAATATCAAACCTGCATTTGTACTGGACGAGGGAGGAATGATTGATTCAGAAAAATTCAAAGATGTTCAACGTCCTGTTGCAGTTATTGCAACAGGAGAAAAAGGATTTGTGAATGTAGACATCAGTGTTACCATACCAGGCGGACATTCATCGCAACCAGAAAAGGAAACAGCCATTGATGTTTTGAACAAGGCCATTGTAAAAGTGAGAGAAAAACAAATGCCGCCGATCATCACTCCGCCCGTACAGTCACTTTTGGAAAAAACTGCTGCCGAACAATCATTTTTCAAACGCATGGCTATTTCAAATATGTGGTTGTTCAAAAATCTAATTATAAAAAACATGGAGGAAAACAAACAAACCAATGCGATGGTACATACCACATTGGTTCCTACCATTGTAAAAGCAGGTATCAAGGACAATGTTATTCCTTCCATCGCCAATGCAACATTTAACAGCAGAATTCTACCCGGACAAACAAGTGATGATGTGGTGAATTTTGTAAAATCCGCTATCAATGACGAAAGGGTCACAGTGAAAAAACAAACCATTTCATTGATGGAAGCATCTTCATCTACCCCATCCAATCATCCAAGTTTTCAAATGCTTGAATCCATTACCCAGAAGATCATGCCAAATGTTCTGGTATCTCCTTATTTGTTGATTGGTGCAACTGATTCCAGGTATTTCAGACCATTTAGCGATGCCGTTTTAAATTTCACACCGATGCAAAATGCAAAAGGATTTCATGGTATCGACGAGCGAATTGGAATAACCGATCTCAGTCGTATGATCAGCTTTTACAAGCTGGTGTTGGCAGAAAAATAAACAAACTGAATTTCCTGCAATTGCCAAAAGAATTGGATGAAAACAGCATCCAATCTATCTGTATATTCACCAAAACAAAGCTGTAGAATGAAAAATAATCGTCCTCAAAAATCTTTACCGGGAAGTTTGTACACCAAGTTGTTGGGAATAACCCTTGCTGTGTTGATCATCAACTTGCTTTCCGCCTATACCATCAATCCAGATCCGGGACCTGCTCCAGATCCAAGCAGATTCAAAAAAGTAGTCATCACAGAACCCGGGAAATTGGATGAACCCATGGAGATGACATTCCTGCCAGGCAACCGCATTTTAATTGTTGAACGCAAAGGAGGAGTAAAAATTGTTGATGGCAAAACAGGTGATGTGAAACTCATCAGTACCATCCCAGTAAATACAAAATATAAAAATAAACAGGGACAGGTAAGAGAAGCAGAAGAAGGGCTGATGGGTGTGATTGCCGATCCAAATTTTGATCAAAATCATTGGGTATACTTATACTATGCTGATCCCAATGAAAACAAACATGTATTGGCAAGATGGGAATTGATAGGAGATGAATTGAAAGCAGCATCCAAAAAAATCATGCTTGAAATTCCTACCCAAAGAGAAGAATGTTGTCATACAGGTGGAGGAATGACTTTTGATAAAAGCGGAAATCTTTTTTTAACTGTGGGCAACAATACTGTGAATCCAAGATCAGGTACTTCAAACTTGGATGATCGTCCGGGTTTTGAAAACAACGATGATCAGCGTGCTCCCGGAAATACAAATGATCTGAGAGGAAAAATCCTCAGAATCCATCCCGAAAATGATGGAACATATACCATTCCTGATGGAAACCTTTTTCCTAAGGGTACCCCTAAGACAAGACCTGAGATTTATACCATGGGGCACAGAAATCCCTGGAGAGTGTCGATTGATAGCAAAACAGGATTTATCTATTGGGGAGAGGTAGGTCCGGATGCATCTGCAGAAAGTGCACGCGGCCCTCGCGGATACGATGAATTCAATCAGGCAAAAGGTCCTGGATTTTTCGGATGGCCTTATTTCATTGGAAACAATATCCCCTATGTTGAATTTCATCATCAGGACAGTACATATGGAAAACCATTTGATCCACTACACCCAGCAAATAAATCTCTAAACAACACTGGATTGAATGAATTGCCCCCAGCTCAACCTGCGATGATTTGGTATCCATACAATATGTCTGACGAGTTTCCTTTGTTGGGTGCTGCGGGAAGAAGTGCAACAGGTGGACCCGTTTATCATCGTTCAGATTTTGCAAAAGCTGTTCGTCCATTCCCTTCCTATTATGAAGGCAAATGGTTGATCGTCGAATTCATGCGTGGCTGGATCATGTCTGTTACAATGGATGAAAATGGAAATTACAAAAGCATGGAACGTTTCGTGCCTGATTTGAATTTTAGCTCTGCAATCGATATGCAGTTTGGTCCGGATGGCGACCTCTATGTGCTTGAATACGGATCAGCTTGGTTCAAAGGAAATGAAAATGCACATCTCACAAAAATCGAATACAACGACGGAAACAGATCACCTGTTGTGAACGCCAGCGCAACAAAAACGAGCGGATCAACTCCTCTCAAGACCCAATTGTCTTCAGCAGGTACAAAAGATTTCGATAAAGATGCGCTTACATATGAATGGAAAATTATTGGAGGCGGCACGACCAAAATTTTAAAAGAAGTAAATCCATCACTTACACTTGTAAAACCTGGTACCTATAAAGCAACCCTGACTGTAACAGACGCACAAGGAGCAAAGTCATCCAAAACAATTGAATTGAAAGTTGGAAATGAACCTCCTGTTGTTTCATTCGATTTGGCAAATGCAAACAAGACATTCTATTTCCCTGGTACAAAACTCAATTATCAGGTAAAAGTGCAGGACAAGGAAGATGGCTCGATTGCAAACGGAAAGATTCAGCCTTCTCAAATTGCTGTAAGCCTTGATTACATGCCGCTCGGATACGATCAAATTGATATTGCAAGTACGCAGAGAGGTGCAGATATGAGTGCATTCACTAATACCGGTCAATTGCTCATGAACAAAAGTGACTGTAAAAGTTGCCACGTAGTGAACAAGCGATCCATTGGTCCGAGTTATCTTGAAATAGCCAATCGATACAAGGGTAAAGCTGGCGCAGTAGAAATGCTTGCACAAAAAGTGATCAAAGGAGGTGTAGGTGTTTGGGGTGATCACGCCATGAGTGCACACCCGAATCTAAGTGTTGCAGATGCAAGAGCAATTGTAGAATATATATTAACTACGGGTGAAAAGAAAAGCAATGTGAAATCGGCTCCTGTCAAAGGGGAATATGCCATCAAGACGGCTGCAGATCAGAAAGAGAAAGGAACCTATGTTTTCAGGGCTGCATACCGTGACAAAGGAACAGCGTCGATGAGTCCGCTGGTTGGTGAAGAAATTGTCATGCTCCGTTACCCGTCATTGAATCCTGAATTGGCTGACTTTACAAAAGGATTCAACAAATTTATCACCCCAGCAAAATCACTTAACATGGATGGAGATGGATCATTCCTCGCTTACAAGGATATTGATATGACAGGAATTGACTCTGTCGCCATCAAGGTAAATGGTAACATGAGAGGCTCCTCAGCTGGTGGAGTGATTGAAATGAGACTAGACAATGAAAATGGAACACTGATTGGCAAAACCTCCTTTATCAACTTTGCACAAAGAGGACAAAACAGGGTCTTAGCAGATATTGCGGATGCTGAAGGTAAACACACATTGTATTTTGTGTTCAGAAATCCAAATGCAAAACCCGGACAAACATTGCTCCAGCCTATAGAAATGGAAATGATTTCAAAAAAATAAAAGTACGCTTTCATATTTTTACAGGCTGCACTTGATGTGCAGCCTTTTTTCATACATACTGTCTTTACAAGAATTAACTTTGCAAGAATTGTATCTCCATGTTTAAAAATAAAAAGGTAGTGGTGGTATTGCCTGCATACAATGCAGCAAAGACAATTGAAAAAACCTATGCTGAAATTCCATTTGATATAGTGGATGATGTAGTGCTGGTAGACGACAACAGTTCAGATGATACCATTGAGAAAGGAAAATTTCTTGGCATCCATCATATCATTCGACATGAAAAAAACAAAGGATATGGAGGCAATCAAAAGTCTTGCTACAAAAAAGCTTTGGAGCTGGGAGCAGATATCGTCATCATGCTGCATCCTGATTACCAGTATACGCCACAATTGATTCATTCCATGACAAGTATCATTGGGAACAACGTGTATCCAATTGTTTTTGGAAGCAGAATTTTGGGAAACGGTGCTTTGAAAGGCGGGATGCCACTGTATAAATTTATTGCAAACCGTTTTCTAACCCTTGTTCAAAATATTTTACTCAACGAAAAACTCTCAGAATACCATACAGGCTATCGCGCCTTCAGCAAGCAAGCACTGGAATCAGTTAATATGGAGGCTTGTGATGATGATTTTATTTTCGACAATGAAATAGTATCACAATTTTTTTTCAAAGGATTTCAAATAGCTGAAATTACATGTCCAACAAAATATTTTGATGAAGCAAGCAGTATCAATTTTATGCGAAGCTTGAAATATGGACTAGGCTGTCTCAGGGTATCGATTGTATACCGATTGGCAAAATGGAAAATCATTAAAAGCAAGCTCTATCAATAGCTTCGTCGTTCAAAAAATAAAAATCCATTTTTTTCATACAAAAGTCGCAGTTGAGTTCCATATGACTGCATGACCTGATTTTTTCTATCAAGTCTAGTTATAAAATAAACAGGCTTGTCAACCTTTCCATACAACAACCAATTGAGATCATAGGCCTCTGCGCGTGCAGGAGGATTCACAGCAGCATAAAAATAATGAGCGTAACTTTTAAAGTTCAGTACCCTTACATATACATTCTTCCCTCTCAAACTTTTATAAAATTCTATGGCCGCATCTTGTGTGTATTGTTCAATTCTTGGTACAAAAAAGGTCAAAACCAATTGCATCGTCAATATAGAACCCAGCCCCATTACAAGAAATGCTTTTTTAAATTCTTGCATGTTGGCATAATATTGACAAAGCAAATAGCCAATGAACAAAACAAGTCCGGGAATCATCAACCAATAACTCCAATCAACCTGTGCATTTAAATTGGCGAGGGCAAAACTGTCGGACTTCAATAATTCTTTCAACCATTTGATGTTGATAAATAAAATTGGTACAGCTATCAATACCAAGGTCCAAAGAAGAACAAGGAACATGAAAAGATATCGACCGATTTTGTTCCATTGTGCTTCTCCGCTTACAATTCTTTGAACTTGCAAGGCAGCAAGATATACCAAGGGAAAGTAAGCAAAGGATGAGTAATGAATGATCTTGGTTTTCACCAATGAAAAAACGACCAATATAACAATGAGGGATGCCCACATCATTTTACGGAAAACTTGCTTTGCATTGGATGCTGCTGTTTGTCGTTCCTTTTGAAATAGAAAAATGGACAGGGGAAAACAACCCAAAAAAAGGACAACAAAATGATAGAATGGAAAACCTCCGTGACCCGCATCTTCAGTTTTTGCAAGCCGCATCTGATAAGTAAAAAATTCATTGACAAACCACCAGCCATGCTGCAGCACTTCCAAGCCAAACCAAATAAGTACGATGCCAAGTACAATGAGCATCCATTTCAGGTAATGAGTAAATTTTACCAACCCTTTACCTTTATTCATGAATATATATAGGCAATAGGTCAAAAGAACTATCAAGAGTCCAACAGGTCCCTTGGTCAACACAGAGAGCCCCGTGAATACCGCCGAAAAAAACAAATGCCAATTTACTTTACCGGTTGAATATTTTACTAAAAAGGCACTGAGATGATAAATACCTAAGAAGATAAACAGATTGAACCAGGGGTCAATGATGCCGCTTTTGAAATATATATGCGGTAGAAAACTTGCAACATATGAGAGCGTCCAGATGACTGCAAACTGTGAACCATGCATGCGCTTCCCCAAAAAATACAAAACCATCAAAGTGATGATGCCACATGCTGCATTGGGAAAACGGGCTGCAAATTCATTGATGCCAAATACTTTCATGGAAAGCACCTGCATCCAAAAAAACAAAGGTGGTTTTTCCCAAAAAGGCTGAAAATTGATCTGTACACGTAAATAATCGCCAGAAACAATCATCTCTCTTGCACTCTCAGCAAAATTGATTTCATCCCAGTCAAACAATGGGGCAGCGCCAAGCGAATGAAAAAAAAGCAGGGAACCGCCAAAAAGAATGACAATATAGGGAAGATATCTTTTCACTGAATATGGTGCAAGTTCCGAATAAATTTTATTTGTTGTGTAACATAGATGTGAATTTGCTTTGATAGCTTTGAGCTGTGAAAAATGATTTTACATATATTACTGCTCGTACTGAAAAAGAATTCCATGATGGGATAACGCTCTTTCAGGAATACGCAAATTCACTTAACATCAGTCTGGATTTTCAACATTTTGATGAAGAACTGAAAATCATCAGCCAGATGTATGGTCCACCTGAAGGCACTTTGATTATTGCATATGCAAACAATGAGCCCATTGCCTGTGCAGCGTTGAGAAAAATCGATGCAGCAGTATCTGAAGTAAAAAGAATGTATGTAAAACCATCCCACCGCGGTATGCACTTGGGAGATACACTGCTTGAGATGCTCATAAAAACTGCAGTTGAATTGGGATACAAATACATGCGACTCGATACACTGGACCACATGATTCCTGCGATCAAATTGTACCAGAAGCATGGCTTCTACGGGATTGAACCGTATTATTTTAATCCCAACAAGAATACCGTATACATGGAAAAGTCTCTTGATGCTTAACGCAACAACATCAATAAAGATCCAATGAGGGTCAATACAATAACCACCTTCCTGAATTGAGTATCATTGAATCTTCTCACGATTTTCAGTCCAATCCAAAAACCGATAGCCAATGCAGGAATCAAGATCAGATCTACTTTGATTGTACTCAGGTTGATATTTTCCCAATAAAATATTTGAAAAGGCAGTTTGAAAAGGTTCATGAAAAGAAAAATCCAGGCGCCTGTACCGATAAAATCATTTTTGCCCAAGCGCATGGCAAGAAAATAGAGATTGGCAAAAGCACCTGCCAAGTTCCCCATCATTGTTGTAAATCCGGCTGCCAATCCGGTTGGTACCGTAAAAAATAAATTATCTGGAACCTCTTTTGATTTTCTGTATTCCATCATCAATACAACCACGATGGATACAAGCACAATGGCTGCGATGATTTTCTTGAACAATTGTTCATCCATATCCTTCCCCGTATAAACGCCAAGGAGAATTCCCACCATCATCCATGGTACAAGCTTCCAAAAGTATTTCCACTGAGCATGTCGATTGTAGTATGCAACTGCTGCGATGTCGGCAAGACAAAGCAATGGCAAAACGATGCCGGTCGATGATTTTCCGCCAAATACAATTGCCATCAATGTAATATTGAGCATATCAACTCCTTTCAATCCGGCTTTGCCCATGCCAATTAAAAAAGCAGCCAGCATCACAAGCACCCATTGAATCATATCATATCCATAAATGACTTCACCCATGCAACTGTTTTGTAGTCAATTTTGTTATATATTTAAAGTAATCAATTTAATACAATGAAAAAAGTTTTTTCAATCATAGCAATTGTTGCAATCGGCATTTCATGGATCAGCTGGAACAAGAAAATGCCCATCAGAGAAAAAATTTCCAAAGAAGATATCATTGCATGCTATAATATGGAAGCGCTGAATGCCTATCAGCAGGAGGCTTCAACGACATCCTTCGCATCGCTCCATATCTCTCCTAAGCAAGCATTGAAGAACGAACAATTGGGAAAAATGATCAGCTTTCAGGCTTCAGATGGCAAGAGTGCAAGCGGATATTTCATTCCTGCCAAAAAGAAATCGAATCGTTGGTTGATTGTGATACAAGAATGGTGGGGACTGAATGACAATATCAAAAATGAGGCAGACAAATATTACAGTGATTTGGGCAACATGAATGTACTGGCAGTAGATATGTATGATGGAAAAGTTGCAGCAACACCAGACAGTGCAATGAAACTGATGAGGGGAGCCGACATGACCAGGATGGTTGCCATTGTAAAGGGTGCAATCGAACATGCAGGAAAAGATGCCAATATATACAGTGTTGGATGGTGTTTCGGAGGAATGTGGAGTTTGCAAACTGCCATACTTGCCGAATCCAAAGCGAAAGGTTCTGTAATGTTTTATGGAAGACCCGAAAGCAATTTGGAGAAATTAAAAACCTTGCAGTGTGATATCATTGGATTCTTCGGCAACAAAGATCAATCACCCTCTCCGACGGTTGTGAACGAATTTGAAAAAAACATGCAGGCTGCAGGAAAGAAATTAGAAACCCATAAATATGAAGCTGGACACGGATTTGCGAATCCCAGCAATCCGGCTTTCAATGAAGCTGCAGCAGCAGATGCATATCAAAAAGCCATTGCATTTTTAAAGGCACACAGCTGATCAGGCTTTAGCAGCCAGTACTTTTTCTTTTGTAATAGGCAAGTCTCTCATTCTTTTACCTATTGCATTGAATATTGCGTTGCTCACTGCTGCAGCAAATCCAATGATCGCTATTTCACCCAAACCCTTTGCTCCTATTGCATTGATATATGGATCTGGTTTGTTGGTAAACCAAACATCGATATGAGGGATCATGGCATGTCGTGGAACAAGATATGATCCCAATGAAGCATTGGATATCTTACCTGTAGCATGATCTATTTTTACCTCCTCAGTGAGTGCCATGCCTATTCCTCCAACTGCTCCACCCAGCATCTGACTTCTTGCAGTTTGTTCACTGATGATCTTTCCGGCATCTCCAGTAGTTACTATATGCTTGAGCTGTATCTCTCCAGTTTTGGAGTGAACATGCAATTTTACAAAATGAACAGAAAAAGAATTGGTTGCTTTCTGAATTTCTCGCGTATTGAGTCCAGGTGAGGTTTTGATGATTTCAACAGAAGGAATCTTTCGCTTGTCAAGCAACTCTTTTACAGTAATGGACAGCGTACTGTTATTGGCAACAAAAATTTTATTGTTCTCAACAGATATATTTTCTTTTGCAATGGACTTGAAAGCATCTATCGATTCGATTGCCATATTCTTCAACAAGTCCTTGAGGCTTTCACATACCAGGTGCACACCAGATCCAAGGGTTGAAGTTGTTGTTGATCCGCCTTGCATCGGTCCGGGAGGCAAATCAGAATCCCCCATCACAAATTTAATTTTGTCCTCTGGCAATTTCATGGCACTGGCTGCGACCTTGACCATGGCTGTAGCAGTACCGGAACCCATATCACTTACAGCACTTTCGAGCAGCAATTGACCATCTGTTCGCAAAACCGCACGGACAGTTGATGTACCCCTGCCTGCACCAAATACACCCACACCCATTCCATATCCAACATACCAATCACCTTCCTTCAACATTTTAGGCATCTGTTTTCTATTCTTCCAACCAATCAACTCAGCTCCTTTGGCATAACAATCTTTTACATTGATGGCAGACCATGCCAATTTTGATTCCTGTTGTATGTCGGTAAAATTTTTTATCCTAAACTGAATCGGATCCATCTTCAGTTTAAATGCTAAATCATCCAAAGAACATTCAAGTGCAAAACAACCAGTGGCTTCACCCGGACCACGCATCCATGTTGGAGTGCTCAAATCGAGTGGAAGCAACTTGTAATCGGTGTCTACGTTGTCACACTTGTAAAGAAACTTGGAGGCATCAACAATGCCTTCACGAAAATCTTCATAACGAGAAGTATTGCTGATGGCATAATGAGAAATGCCCAATAAATTTCCTTGTGCATCTGCACCAACGCCCACTTGTTGCCATGCCTGTGGACGATAACCAACCAGGGTAAACATCTGTGGACGCGTCAATACCAGTTTAACAGGACGATTGATTTTCTTCGCAGCAATTACTGCAGCCGAAACATTGGGCCAGCTGCGGAGTGCACTGCCAAAAGCTCCACCTACATTCTCTGCGATGATCCTTACATTTTTATCCGGTAAGCCAAATAACCTCGCTACAGCTGACTGCGTTGCTTTGGGTCCCTGGGTTTTATCGTACAACAATAATGTATCTGGCGTTTCCCAATGTGCAATGGTTGCATGCATTTCCATGGGATTGTGGACTTCAATGGGAATATTGTATTCTGCTTCAACATAGAAAGGCGCTTCTTTGTATGCCTGGCTCTTCCCACGCGAATAGGTAGATCCATTTTTTAATTTGGTGGAGTCTTTTCGCAGTGTATGAAAATCAGTTTCATGAGGTTCTGTTTCATATTCAATCTCAACCATCTTGGCAACCTCGTTGGCACTTTCAATCGATTCAGCAAGAGCCAATGCTACAGGCTGCCCATAAAATCTAACAAGATTGTCACCGAATACTTTCATTCCTCTCCATTCGCCAACATTTTTCAATTCAGGAAAGGCAGAAGGCTTGTATCCAGGAACTTTCGGACAATTTTCAACATGCATAACATCAATGGCGCCCGGAAGAGTCAATGCATTGGTGCTGTCAATTTTTTTAACCTTGCCTCTTGCAATGGTACTGCAAATGAAAACTGCATAGGCCATGTTTGCAATCTGATGTTCTGCTGTATACCTTGCTTTCCCAGTTACTTTCTCCAAGCCATCCACTCGCTCATCTGGAAAATATGATGTGTTGAATTGATTGTTCATGAGTTAAAGAATTTAAACTTTGACACCAGATTTTTTTACCTCTTCAATTGCATCTACAATATTTTGGTAAGACCCGCATCTGCAAATATTGCGTTGCATATATTTTTTGATCTCGTCTCGGTTCTTTGCCGCACCTTCTCGCAAACATGCAACTGCAGACATGATTTGTCCGGATGTACAATACCCACATTGAAATGAATCATGCTTCAGGAAAGCGGCCTGCACAGGGTGCAGTTGATCTCCCTTTGACAAACCTTCAATGGTGGTGATTTTATTTCCATCATTGTAAACAGCAAGACCAAGACAGGCGTTGGCTCTTTTTCCATTGATATGAATCATGCACGACCCACAATCTCCCATGGCACATCCCTTTTTCGTTCCTGTTAAACCCAATTCCTCTCTCAACAAATCCTGCAAAGTAGATCGGATATCAACCATCAGTTCCATTTGCTTGCCATTGATTTCAAGCTTGACTTTTTGTTTGGGTATTGGAACAGGAACGAATGACTCCAACGGAAGGGCATCGGCGAGCAGGGAGGTTACAATTCCTACCGATGCCAACCCGATTGCTTTTTTAATAAAACTCCTTCTGGTACTGGATTGATAACAATACGCCATTTGAAATGCTTTGTTCTAAGTTAAAATTATTCTGCTGAATTAACCAATGATTTGACTTTTGTCCCAATCAACTCAATTGCACGCAAAAGTTTTTCATGAGAAAGCTCCGCAGTGTCCATTTGGAAAGTGAGTCTGGACAATCCCCCCAATGCATGGGCATGCCTGATAATTTTTTCTGCAACCTCTTCAGGATCACCTACTAGCAATGCTCCCCTCGGACCCATCTGTGCTTCAAATCTTCCCCGTGTCATAGGCGACCAACCGCGTTCCTTTCCGATTTTGTTCATGGCTTCTGCATACCCTGGATAAAACTCCTCTATGGCTTGCTCTCTGGTGTTTGCAACATATCCAAGTGAATGCATGCCAACTTTTAATTTCTCAGGAGAATGTCCAGCTCTTTTACCTGCTTCTCGGTATAAATCAACCAGGGGTTTGAAGTGATGCGTTTCTCCACCAATGATGGCAACCATCAATGGCAATCCGAGTGTACCGGCTCTTACAAAAGATTCCGGTGTACCTCCCACACCAATCCATACCGGAGGGGGATCTTGCACGGGACGTGGGTAAATGGACTGTTGATTCAAGGCTGGCCTGAATCTTCCTCGCCAAGTAACTTCTTCAGATTGCATGATCTTCATCAGCAAATCCAATTTCTCTACAAATAAGTCATCGTAATCCTCGAGATGCAAACCAAATAAAGGATATGCATCAATGAAGGATCCTCTTCCCACAACCATTTCTGCCCTGCCGTTTGAAATCAGATCCAATGTGGCATAACTCTGAAATACCCTTACAGGATCTGCTGCACTCAATACAGTTACTGCAGTTGTCAGACGCATTCTTTGTGTAATTGCTGCCGCTGCAGAAAGCAGTTCAAATGGAGCAGAATCCAAAAATCCCTTTCTGTGATGCTCCCCGATTCCGAAAACATCTATCCCAACTTCATCAGCATATTTCATTCTGGCGAGTAATTGCTGAACAGCATCTTGGTCGCTCAAAGGATGTTGTGGTCGGCTGCTGAACATGGCAGCAAAACTGTCAATTCCAATTTCCATGAATCTTTTTCTGAATTTGAATAATCAAGATCGCATTGAAATGTAAAATTACATCAGTAAATGATGGTTTTAACAATCAGTGTCTTGTTGATAGTGATGTTTGATGTTTATTTTTTTAATAACAATTGAAATTCACCTTTGATCTGATCAAACTTCTTTGTAAAAACCTTGTATGCCTCCAACTGCTGAGTGGTAGGCGGATAGTCTGCACCATACGTTTGGCTTTCTTTCGCCAATGCAAGGAAATTTTCAAGCAACTGACTTGGATTCCTAAATCCATCCCATCTGGATCCCGTTTGATATACGTCAAACAACTTACTTTCCAATTCAAATATTTTTCTTTCTAATGCCAACCCTGATGAATTGTTCTCTTTCAATAAAGACGCACGCTTGAATTCCATCGCCTCGATGAAAAGCATGCAATCTCTTATTTGACGGTATACATTTTTACCAAATGCATACTGCAACTTGATATCTTCAACGGTTGATTTTGCATTCGGATCTTTTAACACCGTCAATGGCTGTTTGAATGTTTGATTACCAACTTGAAGTACAACAGTAAAAACTCCTGGTACTACACGGGGAGGTTCTAATCCGGGACCAATATCTAAATCAACTATATATATAGAGCGACTGCCAGTAGAATCAAGCGCTACAAAATCCTTTCCAGGTGGCTTGGTTTTCAACTTTGCTAATTTGATTTCATCATGCGCAAGGTTCCACCACACCCGATTGAATCCTTTCTTATTCGTGCCCTCAAGGGTTTGAATTTTATCTCCCTCTGGTGTCAATATATATATAATAGGTTTTTCCTGAGCAGTATCTTCAAGATAATAGTTGATCGATGCGCCATAGGGTGGATTGGAACCTGTTACAAATGACCTACCATCGCTGTGAAATGAATTTTGCATGTTGAATCTGTATGCATTGCGCAAAGGGAACAACCCCGACTTCAATGCTGTCATGCTTTTACTCCATTCTCGCAGCGGAGTAATGTCATCAAGAATATAAAATCCTCTGCCATAAGTAGCAATTGCAAGATCTCTGAAATTTTTCTGAATGGCAAGATGGTATATAGGTGCTGGAGGTAAATTGTTTTTGATATGCACCCATTGTTTGCCATCGTTTGGACTCACATACAATCCGTTGTCAGTCCCTGCAAAGAGCAATCCTTTCTGAGCTGGATCCTCTTTCACAAAATGAACAAATGAACTGTTGGATGTTGGAATGCCACTTGATATCATCACCCATTTCTTACCATATTCACTGACTTTAAAGATATAAGGCTTAAAATCTCCCAATTGCTGAAAGTGAATGCTTACATACGCAACTCCCGGATCGAAGTTCGATGGATCAATATTGCTGATCGTTCCCCATTTTGGAAGTCCCGCGTTTTTTGGCGTGATATTCTCCCAATGCAGTCCATCATCTTTCGTAATATAAACCATACCGTCATTGCTGCCGGTCCACAGCAATCCCTTCTTCAAAGGCGATTCACCAATGGAAAAAAGCGTTGCTCCATCAAAGGTCATCAAATTGTCTGCATTGATGCCACCGGAACTTTGTTGGTGTGATTTATCGTTGGTTGTCAAATCTGGACTGATGATTTTCCAACTCATACCTTTGTTGGTGGTCTTGTGCACAAATTGACTTCCAACATATACCGCACCGCGCTCATGAACAGACAATGCCATCGGAAAATTCCAATGCCATCTGTATTTCACATCTGCAGGTGCCCACCCATAGGCAGTTTCAGGCCAAACACGTACATCATGACTCAATCCGGTTTTGGTATCGGTAATATCCAATCCACCATCATAACATCCAGACCAAACAATGGTATGATCAAATGGATCAGGTTGTGCAAATCCACTTTCACATCCTCCAACTTGTCGCCATTGACCGATGGGAATATACCCCTGCATACTGATGGCAGCAGTATGATAAGAACTTCCATCCTGCCTATTTCCCATAATGTTATACGGCACAGCATTGTCAACTGCAACATGATACATCTGCGCAATGGGTAAGTTTATATTTCTCCAGGTCTTGCCTCCATTGAAAGTCATGTTCATGCAACCATCATGTGCAACCATGATTCGGTTGGCGTCTTTGGGATCAAACCATATGTCATGGTTATCGCCTCCTGGATTGTAATTGCCATGCCCGTTGAAAGTTTTTCCCCCATCTTTCGATTCCATGATCGTCACACTGATGGTATATAATTTATTTTCATCCTGTGACGAAACACGCAATCTTGTATAGTAGGGGCCACGTTGTGCAAGTGAATGACTTTGAAACATCATCTTCCATGACACACCACCATCAGTTGACTTATACAGTGCAGGCGATGTATCCTCTACCAACGCATATACAGTGGATGGATTGCTTTGCGCGATATCGATAGATGTTTTTCCGATGATATGATTGACGCCCCCTGGTAACCCATTTTCCATTTTCTTCCAGGACTTCCCTCCATCGGATGTTTTATAAAAGCCACTTCCGGCTCCACCGCTTTTCAAATTCCAGGTTTTCATTTCAACCTGCCACATAGCAGCATACAGTTCGTCTGGATTGGAAAAATTGATCACAAGATCACTGCAGCCTGTATTGTCATCAACAAACAAAATTCTTTTCCATGTTGTTCCACCGTCAATTGTTTTGAATACCCCTCTCTCCTGTTGTGGTCCGGCGGTATGCCCCAATGCTGCTACATACACAATATTGGGATTGGTAGGATGGATGAGGACGCGAGAAATCCTGACGGTCTCTTTCAATCCCATGTTTTTCCATGACTTTCCACCATCTATAGATTTGTATACTCCATTCCCATTTGCATGAGCGGGACGAATGATAAAAGTTTCACCTGTGCCTGCCCATACAATCTTGGGATCAGACATGGATACAGCCAAAGCCCCAATAGATGAATTATCCTGATCATCAAAGATGGATTTCCAATTGATACCACCATCATCTGTTTTAAATATCCCACCTGATGCAGCTCCTACATATGATACCATCGGATTGCCCGTCTCACCTGCAACAGCAATTGCACGATTGCCATCAGGACCCAAAACCTGAATTTCAATGCTGAGAAATCCTGTGCATGATTTATTTGTATGAAAAACACACATATAAATCCTGTTCGTATTAGGTGGTGGAAAATCTTCATAATAGAATATGTTAACTGCTGGGTAAGTTAAAGAAAATAATGAAATACATGCTTCATGATTTGTGTATTGGAATACCTTTACAATTCAGTTACATGAATATTGAAAAGATGATCTCAAACGCTACGATTAAGTTTTTAAAAGCTCTCAAAAAAAATAACAACAAAGAATGGTTTGATGAAAATCGGGCCTTCTACAATGCTGCAAAAAAAGAGTTTTTTGATCAGGTAGCTGATATTTTAGATCGTCTCAAGTCCATTGATCCAACACTTATCAATCTCGAACCTAAAAATTGTGTATTCAGAATAAACAGGGATGTGCGTTTCTCATCCAATAAAGAACCATACAAGTCCAATTTCGGAGCGAGTTTCAGCAAAGGAGGTAAAAAAATAGAAACAGCTGGGTATTACTTCCATATAGAGCCTGGCAACCATTTTTTGGGAGGTGGCTGCTGGATGCCGTCTGCTGAAGTACTGAAAAAAATAAGAATGGAGATTGACTATAATTTGGATGAATT
>JBEAYH010000175.1:0-18400 GCA_041159435.1 Bacteroidota bacterium
TTTGTTTCCAGGTCTTATGATAGTCTTCGAGGGATTTGATTTGGTAGGGGTAACTCATATCACTGCATTCATTTGAGGTTGTTAAGTTAAAAAAAATAAGGTTCTTCGGGAACTATTTTTAACTTCAAAATCCATACTTTACCAAATAAACATTGCTTCACATGCAAACTGCGATTGAAAAGAAACAGATCCGTCAAATCATTTTCGCTTCATCAGTTGGCACATTGATAGAGTGGTATGATTTTTATTTGTTTGGAAGTCTTGCTCCTATCATCGCCATGCAATTTTTCCCCAAGGCAGATCCAACCGCCGCCCTGCTTTCAACCCTTGCCACTTTTGCAGCAGGATTCATTGTAAGGCCTTTTGGTGCATTGGTCTTCGGAAGATTGGGAGATATGGTTGGACGCAAGTATACATTTCTGTTGACGCTTGTACTGATGGGGGGATCGACTTTTGCGATTGGACTGATCCCGGGCTATGAGAAAATTGGATTTGCTGCACCGATCATCGTACTCATCCTTCGTTTGATTCAAGGCTTGGCCCTGGGTGGTGAATATGGAGGAGCAGCCACCTATGTCGCAGAACATTCACCTGATCACAAAAAGGGATTTTACACCAGTTGGATTCAAACAACTGCTACCCTTGGACTCCTTCTTTCACTGGGTGTGATTCTGCTGACAAGAAAAAGTCTGGATGCCAATGAAGCCGCTTCCATCAAGGCTTTTGAATCATGGGGATGGAGAATCCCCTTTTGGTTTTCCATTGTGCTGGTTGGGATGAGTATCTATATCAGAATGAAGATGAATGAGTCACCGCTGTTCAGCAAACTGAAGTCAGAAGGAAAAATTTCCACCAATCCCATCAAAGAAAGTTTATTGAAAAGATCCAACCTGAAAATGGTATTGCTGGCATTGTTTGGAGCAACCATGGGGCAAGGTGTTGTATGGTACACAGGACAGTTTTATGCACAAACATTTTTGGAGAACGCTTGTAAAATAGATTTTGAACAAACCAGGACGATCCTGATCAGTGCCATCATCTTTGCCACACCATTATTTATTGTATTTGGAAATCTAAGTGACAAAGTGGGCAGAAAATGGATCATCATTCTTGGCATGTTCCTGGCCATCATCAGTTATCGTCCTATTTATCAAAAAATGATAACGCTTTCCAGCACTAAAAATCAAATAGTGGATGATACACAAACCAAGATTGAGTCTTCTATTCAACTGGGTGAGTACAAAGACTTTAGTCTGAGAACAACTTCCACCCAACATGTTTTTCAAAACGGAATCACAGAAAAAGTTGTCCATATTGACACATTGTACAATTCCGGCGTTGAGAAAGCGCAGCTGTTGGACAAGTCATCTAAAACATTGCCCAACCATACATACTGGGCCATGGTGGCATTGATATTTGTGCAGATTGTATTTGTTACCATGGTATATGGTCCCATAGCAGCCTTCCTGGTTGAAATATTTCCCACCAAAATCAGGTATACTTCGATGAGCCTTCCATATCATTTGGGGAATGGAGTGTTCGGTGGACTCACACCTTTCATTGCTGTACTGCTAGGCACTATTTATACAACCGATCCTCTGGTGGGACTTTGGTACCCTATTGCAGTTGCTGGTTTGTCGATGGTGATTGGCGCCTTGTATTTATCCAACAAAATTGATCCAAACGTAAATGATTAAATTATGAATCAGTTAAAGAGAATCGCTGGAATCATTTGGATGCTGCTTGCGGTAGTTGCTTATGCGATCTTACTGCAAACAACTTTAACACAAATCAATGCAAAACCTACTACAGATACGATTATTCAATGGAGTATCTTTGCAATTATATTTCTTCCCATCGCCATTGGACTTATCATTTTTGGCTGGCTGGCATTGAAAGGTGATTATGATCACCTGCCTGTGTCAAATGAAGAAATGCAAGACCAAGCGTAGACATGTCGATTCACATATATCAAGTATCTAAACAATATGGTGACCAACAAGCGGTCAATCAAATCAGTTTTGAAGTTTCAAAAGGTCAGGTAGTTGGATTTTTGGGTCCTAATGGAGCAGGCAAGTCAACTACCATGAAGATGATTGCAGGGATCATTCAACCCGATCATGGTTTTATTGAAGTCTGCGGCATAAAAGTAGCAGGCGAATCACTTGCCACGAAAAAGAAAATTGGGTACTTACCTGAACACAATCCGTTGTATCTGGATATGTATGTAAAGGAGTACTTGGCAATGATGGCTTCTTTTCACGGGATAGCAGATGCAAAGAAAAGCATCCAGCTCGTGATTGAAAGAACTGGATTGCTTTCGGAGGCAAACAAAGAAATTGGACAGTTGTCAAAAGGATACAGACAGAGAGTTGGATTGGCGGCTGCTATCCTGCATGATCCTGAGGTGCTGATTTTGGATGAGCCAACAACCGGACTCGATCCAAACCAAATTCTTGAAATCAGATCACTGATCAGACAGTTGGGTAAAGAAAAAACGATTTTATTTTCTTCTCATATTTTACAGGAGGTAGAAGCCATTTGTGATCATGTGGTCATCATTCACAAAGGCAATATTGTTGCGAATGAATCCATCGGGACCCTGCGTTCATTGAAGGATCACCTATATATGAAAGTAAAATTCAGTGGTGAGGTCAGCTCCACATCGCTGCTGTCTTTGCCTGGCGTTCAGGAAGTTGAAAGCAATGAACAGGGTGAATGGATATTGAAATCAGCCTCAACCGGGGATCTCAGTAAAGAACTCATGTCATTCGCTTTGCAACATAACCTGAATATCGTTTCTTTGCAAGCGCAAACCCGTCAGTTGGAAGATATTTTCAAACAGCTGACAGGTTCCTAACGATGCTCGCTTCTTTTTCAATGCATTAAAAAATAAAAATTATGAGTCTCATTGCAAGTGTACACGCAAGACAAATTTTAGACAGCAGAGGCAATCCAACAGTTGAAGTGGATGTAATCACGGAAAATGGGTTTTTCGGTCGTGCTGCTGTTCCATCTGGAGCTTCAACCGGTAAACATGAAGCAGTAGAGTTAAGAGATGGCGACAAATCTGTTTATGTTGGGAAAGGCGTTTTGAAAGCTGTTGAGAATGTAAATAAAATCATCGCTCCAAAATTATTGGGCGTTCCTGCAACAGAGCAGGCGCTGGTTGACAAGATGCTGATTGAAATGGATGGCACAGATAACAAAGCGAAGTTGGGAGCCAATGCAACATTGGCTGTTTCCATGGCTGTAGCAAAAGCCGGGGCTCAGGCGAGCAATTTGAATTTGTACAGATACCTCGGAGGTGTCAATGCCATTACGCTTCCAGTCCCTTTGATGAATATATTGAATGGAGGTGCACATGCCGATAATAAAATTGACTTTCAGGAATTCATGATTGTTCCTACAGGTGCTTCAACTTTCAGCGAAGGTTTGCGTTGGGGAGTGGAAATTTTTCATCAATTAAAAAATGTGTTGAAGAAAAAAGGATATAGCACGAATGTGGGTGATGAAGGTGGATTTGCACCAGATATACAAAGCAATGAAGAAGCCATCGAAACCGTATTGCAGGCAATTGAAGCTGCAGGGTACAAAGCAGGATCACAGATCAATATTGCTATGGATGCAGCCAGTACAGAAATGTATGACGAAAAGACAAATGCATACAAATTTTACAAGAGCTCTGGTAAAGTCATCAGCAGCGATGAAATGGTTGCGTATTGGACAGAGTGGGTGAATAAATATCCAATCATATCCATAGAGGATGGAATGGCAGAAGATGATTGGGACGGATGGAAGAAATTAACCGATGCGATTGGTAACAGATGTCAGTTGGTTGGTGATGATTTATTTGTAACCAATGTGGTTCGTTTGCAGGAAGGAATTGACAAAGGAATTGCCAACAGCATCTTGGTGAAAGTAAACCAGATTGGAACCGTAACTGAAACAATCAATGCAGTGCGTTTGGCACAAACCAGTGGCTATACATCGATCATGAGTCATCGCAGCGGCGAAACCGAAGATACTACCATCGCAGATCTTGCTGTTGCGTTGAATTGCGGACAAATTAAAACTGGTTCTGCATCACGTACTGACCGTTTAGCCAAGTACAACCAACTTATTCGCATTGAAGAAGAGTTGGGAGTGAATGCAGTTTATCCCAAGATAAAATAAGCATGAAAATCATCATCGCCCCTGATAAATTCAAAGGGAGCATCGATTCAATCTCCTTGTGCAATGCAATTCACAAGGAGATTGTTGTATTATACCCTGATGCGGAAGTCAAAATGTTTCCATTGGCGGATGGGGGTGATGGATTTTCGCAGATCATCCATCATTATATCGGGACCTCTCCTGTATCTGCGCAGACAACAGATCCATTGGGAAGATCAATCGTGGCAAAATATCAGTATGCAACTTCCAATCAGACTGCCTTTATCGAGATGGCTGCTGCCAGTGGATTGGCATTGTTGTCTGCATCAGAAAGAAATCCAGATAAAACCTCCACTTATGGAACAGGTTTGTTGATCCGTGATGCAATCACCCGTGGTGCCAAACATATTATTGTAGGAATTGGTGGAAGTGCAACAACCGATGGCGGTATTGGGATGGCAGATGCATTGGGTTATATGTTCTTGGACGCGCAGGGAGATCCATTGGAACCATGTGGAGAGAACTTGTCACTGATCAATGAAATCATTTTTCCTGAAAGTGATGTTTTGGAAAACATTCAATTCACCATTGCATGTGATGTCAAGAATCCTTTGTTTGGTCCCAATGGAGCAGCTTTCGTTTACGGTCCACAAAAAGGAGCAACACCTGAGCAAGTAAAAAAATTAGACGAGGGACTCATACATCTTGACGCCCTGTTCATGAAATTTTTTGGAAGATCTGTTGGGGAAACACCTGGTGCAGGTGCGGCAGGGGGACTCGGTGCGGGTTGTGATGTTTTTTTGGGAGCCAGACTGATACCTGGAATTGAATATATTTTTGATTATATCCACCTGAAAAAAGAAATTGCCGAAGCCGATCTCATTGTTACGGGGGAAGGCATGTTGGATGAGCAAAGCATGCAAGGAAAAGTAGTCGGGCATATTGCAGAAATTGCCAAAATACATAACAAACCGGTGAGGGTCATTTGCGGGCAACATGCACCTTGTGAGGCACATAAAATTTTATTAGACAAAGTGGTAACACTGGCTTCCATCGCAGATTCTGTTGAAGCGTCCATCAGCAATCCCTTGCAGTTTATCCCTCAAGCAGTGAAAAATATTTTCTAACTTATGGTCTCATACTGAGATCATGCGAAAGATTGTTTATCTATTTCTTTTTGTTTTATTCGTTCTTTCATCAACCGCACAGCAATTACCTGCGTGGAATGACCAATTATTGAATACACCCATTGCAGATTGGCTGTTGAAAAAACCTTCTACATCGGCTGGGGTCTATAAGGATGCCAATCGTCAGCAGATTATTTTTTACAATGGATTGATCAAGCGTTCATTTGCTTTGGCGCCTGATTTTACCTGCATTGATTTTACCAATCTCAGCAATCATCAGCAATTGATCAGAGCTGTGCAGCCAGAGGCAAAAATTATAATTGATGGTATTGCATACAATGTTGGTGGTTCAAAAGGGCAGAAAGAGAAAGCATATTTGCTTCCATCCTCTATAAAGGAATTCACGTCTTTCAATGATTTTCAATTTGAAAAAATAGATGTTACAGAAATTCAGCCAAGAATACATTGGAAACGTACAACCTGGTCATCTGTACAAACATATGGTACTGGCAAGCACGTTACACTTCGGTTTACGTCATCTAAAACAGCTTTGAGTCATATTATTGTCGAAGTTCATTATGAAATATACGATGGATTGCCACTGATCGTAAAATGGGTGGAGGTGGTAAACAATTCCAATCGGTCCATCACGATCAACCGAATTGTCAATGAAACACTCGCATTGGTAGAAGAAGAAAGTGCAGTAGTGGGTTCACCCGAGCAGATGAAAAAACAGCATGGAATATATGTAGAGACCAACTATGCATTCAACAATGCCATGCGATATGATATCAGTGATCAGACAACGCATTGGCTGATTGATTCAACCTATACTTCACAGGTTAATTATAATTATCAAACACCCTGTTTGTTGGAGGTGTATCCTGAAAAAGTAAGAGCTGTTGAATTAAAGTCTGGTGAAAAAATTGTTTCACCACGCACACATGAATTGCTGATGGACAGTTACGACAGAGAGCGCAGAGGGATGATGATTCAAAAAATGTACACGGCAGTTGCACCTTGGACAACACAAAATCCGATTTTTATGCATTTGATCAGTAAAAACGATCAGCAGGTAAGAGACGCGGTTGATCAGTGCAAGGCAACAGGATATGAAGCATTGATCTTGAGTTTTGGAAGTCACTGTAACATGGAAGATACCAGTGCTGCAAATGTATCCAGGTGGAAGCAACTGGCAGACTATGCACATCAGCAAGGAATTTTGATTGGCAGTTATTCTTTGTTCAGCAGCAGGAGAATCAACGACGAAACCGATGTCATTGATCCAAAAACCGGGAAACCTGGCGGTGCATTTTTTGGGAATGCGCCTTGCATGGGAAGTAAGTGGGGACTCGCCTATATTGATAAGCTGAAATATTTTATGTCAACCGCCGGTTTTGATTTATTTGAAAATGATGGCCCCTATCCCGGAGATGTTTGTGCATCCACTGTGCATCCTGGTCACAAAAACCTGGATGATTCACAGTGGAAACAGATGGATTTGCAAAAGGGATTGTATAAATGGTGCAATGAAAATGGAATCTATGTAAATGCACCTGACTGGTATTTTCTGGATGGAACACATAAGATTGCATTGGGATACAGGGAAGTGAATTTTTCATTGTCACGCGAACAACAAAAAATCTTGAACAGACAAAATATCCATGATGGTACATTTGAAAAACTGCCCTCCATGGGATGGGGTTTTGTACCCTTGACCAAGTATCAGGGAGGCGGACCAGAAGCAGTGCTGGAACCATTGAATGAACATTTGAAAGATTATGAGATGTTGATGATGCAGTATTATGGTGCTGGCGTTCAAGCCTGTTACAGAGGTCCCAGGTTATATGATACGGATGAAACGAAGAAACTCGTGACCAATACCATCCAGTGGTATAAGAAATACCGCAGCATATTGAACTCATCTATTGTGCATTTGCGAAGAGCGGATGGAAGAGATTGGGATGGTTTCATGCATGTGAATCCATCACTGAATGAAAAGGCTTTCATCATGCTGTTCAATCCAACCGATCAACCCATTAAGCGAAATATTTCAATTCCCCTTTATTATACAGGGTTGACTCGAATGGTTGCTGTTGCTGAAAAAGACAGCGTGAAAAAACTGATGCCATTGGATGCTTCTGCGCATCTTTCACTAGCGGTTGATATTCCAGCCAACAGTTACAACTGGTATGTTCTCAGAAAATAGTTTGGTGGATTCGTAATAAGTCTATAATTTTGGTAGACTAATATGAATTGTCACGTGGCTGATAGGTGAGGCAGAGGTCAACAAAACCTTTTAAGGCGGTTCGAGTCCGTCCGTGGCGACACACAAGTGATTGGCTCAGTGTGATTGAAACTTGATACTGAGGTATGCTTTTCTTTTGGGTTCTGGAATTCTTTCAATGGCATACCTCAGCATGGTGCGGGGCATTTGATGTGCAAATTTGTTGAGGAACTGTTCAATCGTCTTCGCATCTCTTTTCCATGCCTCTCTTAGCATCCATCCTGTTGCCTTGTGCATCAGGTCATGTGAATGTTTCAACATGATCTGACTCAGTTGAAGGATATCGTGAAAATCTTTTTTTCTGATAAAGTGCAGTGTGGCAACTACAGCTATTCTATTTTTCCAAAGAGATTTATTTTTTGCCAATCTGTATAGAATCGATCTGTCTTTATCTTCCAACCATTGTCCCAATATGATATGCGCTGTATTATCAACCAGGTCCCAATTGTTTACCCGATCAGCTTTTTTTAAGTAGAAGTCCACCCATTGTTTTTCTTTCTTGATTTTTTTATCCTGTTGAAATTTGTTGCAAAGGATAAACAGGGCAGTCATTCTCTCTTCATGAAAGGGTGAGTCAAGCAATGCAATGATGGTTTCTTTTTTGGTAGTGGGGGCATGAAGTTTGGCAATTTTGCGTTGATCAGGTACTATGATGCCATGGAATCGATCACCCTCTGCATATTCCCCTTTGCCCGTTTTGAAGAAATACGGAAGAAATGCGGCTTTTTCTTTGGTGGCATGTGATTTGAGATCTCGGATGATGGTTTGCAGATCACCCATTATGCAGCCAGTTTTTTCAGTGCTGCAACAAATTGATCCAACTCATCCAATGTTGTATAAACATTTGGCGTGATGCGGCATCCGTATACATTGGCACCATCGATGGCAACAGTGAATATCTTGAATTCATCCATCAGTCTTTTTGCAAGATCTCCAGGTGTAAGGCCTTCAATACCTACGTTTGCAATTCCACAACATCTTTTTTCATCTGCTGGGGTATTTACAATAATCTTTTTGATGTTTCTCACTTTGCTGGTCCAATACCATTGCAGATAGCGCAATCTTTTTTCTTTTCTTTCACCTCCGATCATATGATAATAGTCAATTGCGTCTGAGATAGTCAAATCAGTATGAACAGGATGTGTGCCTGTATGATTGATTCTGGCGATATCCGACATATTTGTATTTCCATCTCCAAACAATGGCCACAGTTTTGCAATCTTATCTTTTTTTACATACAGCAATCCCGCTCCCAATGGCACACTCAGCCATTTGTGCAGGGAACAACCATAATAGTCGCAATGCAGATCGCTTATCTTGAATTCAAAGTGTGCAATTGCATGTGCACCATCCACCATCACCTCCACGCCTTTGCTATGTGCCATGTCACAAATTTTTCTGATCGGTAAAATTTGTCCTGTGATGTTGATCATATGACATACCATCAGCAGTTTTGTTTTGGGGGTGATGGCTTTTTCATACAGTGAAACAATCTCTTCATCGGATGAAGGGTGATTGGGCACAGAAATTTTTTTCAGTACTACTCCGTATCTTTTTGAAATCTGATCAAACATATCGAGCATTGCTCCGTAATCTTGAATCGCCATCACTGCTTCATCTCCTGGCTTCCAATCTTGTCCAGCGATGACCAAGTCCATTGATTCGGTTGTATTTCTTGTAATGGCCAATTCATCTGCCGGGCATCCAGCAAGGGCAGCTAACTTTGCAGTGATTGTTTTCTTTTTATCAAATTGAAGGTTCCGCATGTAGAAAGATCCTTCTCGGTTGACATAGCGAATATTTTCTATGAACTTTTCTAAAATTGGTTGGGGAGTAAAATTGTAGTACCCGTTTTCAAGATTGATATAGTCTGGTTTCAGGATATATTGATCACGGATGGATTTCCAAAAAGCATCATCGCTTGCCAAAGCTGCTGCATCTGTATTTTTTTTGGTTTCAAACATGGCAGCAAAGGATGATAGCCCGATTTGCATACCAGCACCTGTAACAGCTGCTGATTTCAAAAAAGTTCTCTTTTTCATGTAACAAACATTGTCACATAAATATAAGTAATTGAGGCAGGAATAGATCAGGAATAAATACGCAATGTAGTTCCGTTCAATGATGTTTGATACTGTTTCAATCCAGTATTGGCAGGTCCGGATATTCTGGATCCCGTTGATGCAAAGATTGAATTGTGTGCATTGCAGATAAACTGATTTTTAGAACCGGAGTATTCAACTGTAACGCCTTCATGTGGACAACGGGATGAAACAGCCAGGTAAGATCCGCTGGTGGCAAGTGCTACAATGATTCCTTGTGTAACTACAAATCCACCTGGATTTTTCAGTGCACTGAATTGGCTGTTGTTCAGATCAATTGTAAAATCAACCGAAGATCCACCTGTTTCATTTTTGCTGCAAGCCTGCAGACAAGTGATGGCAAGTGCTGCAGCACTTCCGATGCCTAATTGAGAGAGAAATTCTTTGCGGTCCATGTTGATTGTTTTTGTCTATTTCTAAGTTAATATTTGTAATCACACTTGAATGTTAAAATTCTTTGAACAGGGTTACATTTCGCAGTTCTCGGAATTAAGTTTGTAAACAAACTTATCATGTTACAGAAGACCTATTATAAAACAAAGGATTACTGCAAAGTAAAATTCAATTTCAAGCCCGAACTTGCTGAGACAGTTGAGATACGTGGATTGAACAGTGATTGGCAGCATTCCATCATCATGTCAAAAAAGAGAGATGGAAGTTTCAGTGCCGAAGTGAATCTTCCCAAGGACAGCACACATGAATTCAAATACCTGATTAACAGTGCCCAGTGGGCGAACGATCCCGAGGCAGACGCCGAGGTTCCCAATGTTTTTGGGGGAAGCAACAGTGTCGTTACATTATAAACTGCAGAATACAGTTGACGGTTAACTGTTAACAGTTAACTGTCAACAAATTACGTCTGCTCAAACTAATCTAGTTTTAAAGGGGTTTTTAACGATTTTTTTCGGAAATTAGCAGTCCGATAGAAATATTTCAAACTCTTATTAACTATTTTGAAAAATGAGCAGTAAACCGTCGAGTCTGTTTGATAAAGTTTGGGACTCTCATGTTGTAAGAAGTATTCCCGATGGTCCGGATGTTTTGCTGATTGACCGTCATTTTATACATGAAGTAACCAGTCCAGTTGCGTTTTTGGGACTCAAAACCCGTGGTTTGGGTGTGCTGTATCCTCACAGGACCTTTGCTACCGCTGATCACAATACGCCCACCATCAACCAACACCTTCCTGTTGCCGATCCCTTGTCAGCTAATCAGTTGAAGGCATTGGAAGAGAATTCATCGAATCATGGAATTTCACATTGGGGATTGGGCAATCCCAAAAATGGCATTGTGCATGTGGTGGGACCAGAGAATGGTATTACTCTTCCTGGTATGACCATCGTGTGTGGAGACTCTCATACTTCCACCCATGGTGCATTTGGTTGCATAGCTTTTGGCATCGGTACTTCAGAAGTGGAGATGGTGCTTTCATCACAATGCATCATGCAGCCTCGTCCACTGAAAATGCGCATCAATGTAAACGGCACACTGCAAAAAGGCGTAACCCCTAAAGATGTCATCTTGTATATCATTTCAACTTTAACTGCAGCCGGTGCCACAGGATATTTTGTTGAATATGCCGGCACCGTATTTGAGCAGATGTCGATGGAAGGAAGAATGACGGTGTGCAACATGAGCATTGAAATGGGAGCACGTGGCGGAATGATTGCACCAGACGAAACCACATTCAATTATATCAAAGGAAGAGAGAAAGCTCCACAGGGGAAGGATTGGGATGATGCGTTGGCTTATTGGAAGACGTTGAAATCTGATGAAGGAGCAAGCTTTGATAAAGAATATCATTTTGATGGAGCTGCGATCGAGCCCATGATTACATATGGAACCAATCCAGGAATGGGTGTCGGGATTTCACAACAGATTCCGACTGCGACTGAAGTGGGTGGTGGGAAAGCAAGTTTCGACAAAGCACTTGCATACATGGGGTTCCATGAAAAAGAGCCGATGTTGGGCAAACCGGTTGACTATGTTTTCATAGGAAGCTGTACGAATGGACGCATCGAAGATTTTCGGGCATTTGCGTCTGTAGTGAAAGGAAGGAAGAAAGCAGCAAATGTAACTGCATGGATTGTACCTGGTTCTCATCAAGTTGAAAAACAAATCAGAGAAGAGGGCATCTATGATGTATTGACCGAAGCAGGTTTTCAATTGCGTCAACCTGGATGTTCTGCCTGTTTGGCCATGAACGATGATAAGATTCCTGCTGGTAAATATGCAGTGAGTACCAGCAACAGAAATTTTGAAGGCCGTCAGGGTCCAGGTGCTAGAACACTGTTGGCGAGTCCACTTGTTGCTGCTGCCGCAGCTGTAACAGGCAAAGTCACCGATCCAAGAACATTAATTTAACCAACATGGCTTACGATAAATTTACAGTTTTGAAAAGCACTGCAGTGCCCTTGCCCATCGAAAACGTTGATACAGATCAGATCATTCCTGCACGTTTTTTGAAAGCCACCAAGCGCGAGGGATTTGGTGACAATCTTTTTCGTGATTGGAGGTACAACAATGATGATTCACCCAAACAGGATTTTGTATTGAACAATTCAATCTATGCTGGAAAAATATTGGTGGGAGGTAGAAATTTTGGTTGTGGAAGCAGCAGAGAACATGCTGCTTGGGCGATTTATGATTATGGATTCAGGTGTGTAGTGTCAAGTTTTTTTGCAGATATATTCAAGAACAATTCAATGAACATCGGCATCCTGCCTGTGCAGGTTTCAGATGCTTTTCTGGATAAAATATTCAAGGCAATTGAAAGCAATCCTGCGGCTGAATTGGAAATCAATCTGCCCAATCAAACCATCACACTGCTTGCATCAGGAGATCAGGAGTCATTTCAAATCAATGGTTACAAAAAACATAACCTGATAAACGGATTTGATGATATTGATTATTTGCATGACATGAAAACAGAAATCCAAGCCTTCGCTGAAAAAAGCCGCTATTAATCGAGCACATTCATCACCATGCCAAAATCATTGAGGTATATTGAAATCATGGACACCACACTGCGTGACGGTGAACAAACCAGTGGTGTATCTTTCACTGCCTCTGAAAAACTCACGATTGCTCAACTGCTGCTCACAGAAGTGAAAGTGGATAGAATTGAAATTGCATCTGCTCGTGTTTCAGAAGGAGAGTTTGATGCAGTAAAAAAAATCACACGCTGGGCGAAGTCCAAAGGACTGCTCAAAAAAATAGAAGTTCTTACGTTTGTAGACGGAAACACTTCAATTGATTGGATGACCAAAGCAGGTGCAAAGGTGATGAACCTGCTTACAAAAGGTTCATTGAACCATCTTACCCATCAGCTTAAAAAAACGCCTGCCCAGCATTTTGCAGAAATCGGATCAGTGATTGCAAAAGCAAAGAAGAAGGGGATTGAATGCAATGTGTATTTGGAGGACTGGAGCAATGGCATGCGCAATTCTCCTGCCTATGTATTTCAATATTTAGATTTTCTTACAACGCAACCTGTCAAACGCATCATGTTGCCGGATACATTGGGCATCTTGGAGCCGAATGAGGTAAAACATTTTTTACAACTGATCATTTCCCGCTATCCAACATGTCATTTTGATTTTCACGGACACAATGATTATGATTTGGGAACAGCCAATGTGCTAGAGGCTGTGAAAGCCGGTGTACATGGCATCCATCTCACCATCAATGGAATGGGGGAGCGCGCTGGGAATGCACCACTGGCAAGTGCTGTAGCAGTATTGCATGATTTCCTTCCCAATGTAAAAACAGGTGTCGTTGAAAAGTCACTTTATCAAGTCAGCCGATTGGTTGAAACATTCTCTGGATTCAGGGTCCCTGTCAACAAACCAGTGGTGGGAGAAAATGTATTTACACAAACGGCAGGTATACATGCAGATGGTGACAAAAAAAACAATTTGTATTACAACGATTTGCTGCCTGAGCGATTTGGACGTCAGCGCAAATATGCATTGGGAAAAACAAGCGGTAAATCCAACATTGAAAACAATCTTGCCCAACTTGGTATAGAACTTCCGGAAGCTGACTTGAAAAAACTAACACAACGCATCATTGAACTGGGTGATAAGAAGGAAGTGGTTACACAATCTGATTTGCCTTATATCATTTCAGATGTGATAGATAGTAATACCATTGAAGAAAAAGTCAAGATTGTCAATTACGTACTTACACATTCGAAAGAATTGAGGCCATCCGTTACATTGCAAATCAATATCCACGGTGAAATGTTTGAAGAGCAAGCACAAGGAGATGGACAGTATGATGCTTTCATGAATGCACTTAGAAGTATTTACAAGCAAAAGAAAATGGATTTGCCGGTGCTGACGGATTATGCAGTGCGGATTCCTCCTGGTGGAAAGAGTGATGCATTGTGTGAGACCATTATCACATGGGAACATAAAGGGAAAGAGTTTAAAACACGTGGACTAGACAGCGATCAGACAGTGGCTGCTATCAAGGCAACACAGAAGATGCTCAACATGATTTAATTATGAAGAAAAATATTTTGATTGTCCCAGGTGACGGAATTGGTCAGGAAGTAACGGCAGTTGGCAAACAGGTATTGGATGCCATCGCACATAAGTTTGGTCATGAATTTATGTATGATGAAGCGCTGATTGGTCACGTTGCGATAGAAGCTACTGGAAGTCCATTGCCTGATGAGACATTGACAAAGATGAAAGCATCCGATGCCATTCTTTTTGGTGCAGTCGGTCATCCAACATATGACAATGACCCAACGGCAAAAGTTCGTCCCGAGCAGGGCTTATTGAAAATGCGCAAGGAACTTGGTTTGTATGCCAATATTCGACCCATTAAATTGTTTGATGAATTGTTGGGAGCGTCAAGCATCAAACCGGAAATCCTAAAAGGAGCAGATATTTTATTTTTCCGTGAGCTGACTGGAGATATTTATTTTGGAGAGAAGGGAAGAAAAAACAATGGCGATACTGCATACGATGTTGCTGAATACAGTCGTTTTGAGGTAGAACGCATTGCACGCAAGGCTTTTGATGCAGCAAGAACGAGGAGAAAAAAACTTTGCTCAGTTGACAAGGCAAATGTGATTGAAACGAGCCGTTTGTGGAGAGAGGTGGTCCAAAAAATGGCTTTGGAATATCCTGATGTGGAAGTCGAACACCAGTTTGTAGATGCAACAGCCATGTTGCTCATCAAAGATCCGAAGCGTTTCGATGTGGTGGTGACAGCTAATTTGTTTGGTGATATTCTTACGGATGAAGCCTCACAAATTGCAGGCTCTATGGGCATGTTGGCATCTGCCTCTATCGGCGACGGAACTGGAGTATACGAACCCATTCACGGTTCTGCACACGATATTACCGGAAAAGGCATTGCCAATCCCCTTGCATCTATATTATCCGCTGCGTTATTGCTGGATATTTCATTCGGACTCAAAAAAGAGTCTGAAACTCTCATAGAGGCTGTAGATCAGGTGTTGAAATCAGGGTTCAGAACAAAAGACATCGCTGATTTGCATACAGCTTCGCATCTCATATTAGGAACAGATGCAATGGGTGAAGAGGTGCTAAAGAGAGTATAATAAAGTATTTCATCAGTATATTTACCGACTAAATAATACTGATGAAAAAAGTTATTTCTTCTTTATTCTTTTCGATTGTTTTTTACTCGGGGGTATATGCTCAAGTGGAATTTATAAAAGACAAACAGCTACCTGTTGTTCATATCACAATTGGAGGTAGAACATTCACGGATTTCTTTTTCCCTGATACTATTGCAAAACCAGTTTTATATCCTATTAAGGCACCAAACGGGACTAATATTACCAGAGGATTTCCTGTACATCCATTGCCCAGTGACCCCACGGATCATCCCCATCACCTTGGTTTATGGATGAACTATGAGAATGTAAATGGACTTGATTTTTGGAACAATTCATATGCGATACCATCTGATAAAAAGCATCTGTATGGTACCATTAAGTTTGAAAAATTTTTAGAGGTAAAAAATGGACCTATTGGCCGCATGGTGTACAAAGCAAACTGGGTAGACCATTCAGGTAAAAAACATCTCGATGAACAAACCTCGTATGAAATCAAAGAAATGAATGGAGCATGGGTTATTGACCGTTCAACAACATTGACTGCAGTTATTCCAGTTCAATTCAATGATGCAAAGGATGGGTTCATTGGACTCCGGGTTGCACGTGAACTACAGTTGCCAGCATTGGAAAAGAAAAAATATGTAGATGCATTTGGGATTGAAACCATTGTAGAAGCAATTGCAGATAAGGCTGCCAATGGTAATTATATCAATAGCAACGGAGTTACTGGTGATAATGTATGGAGTAAAAAAGCCACCTGGTGCATGTTGTATGGGAAAATGAACAATGATTCTATCAGTGTTATCATGATTGATCATTCAAAAAATATTGGATATCCTACAAATTGGCATGCAAGAGGTTATGGTCTTTTTGCTGCAAATCCTCTTGGAGACAAAATATTCACCAATGGAAAATCAGAGCGTAATCTCTCTTTGCAGCCAAATCAGTCTGTGACATTCAGATATCGAATAATAATTGCATCTGGGAAAACAACAGTGTCAAAAAGTTCTATCGAAGCTTTTCAGAAGGATTTCGAATCCAATAATCAACAGCTTTTGTATGTTGGTTCATATACATCAAAGGGTAACAGCGGGATCAATGTATTTTCCTTTGATGATAGAACAGGACAACTCTCTTTTATCCGAGATTATAAAAATCCCAATGCTTCATATATGGTTATGACACCAGATAAAAAATTCATGTATGTGTTGTCTGAACAAGATAAAAAAGGTGCTGTCACTGCATATGCAGTAAACAAAATTACAGGTGAGCTGACCATGATCAATACTGAAAAAACCATTGGTGACGGTCCGTGTTATATCTCATACAATCTTGCAACCAAAACAGTATACACTGCAAATTATGGTTCGGGGAGCGTATCTGTTTTTAAGACCGAAAAAGATGGTTCGCTATCTTCCGTAGCTCAGCATCTTGTATATAAAGGAAGCAGTGTCAACAAAGTTCGCCAGACCTCCTCTCATGCACATAGTGCAGTAATCTCACCTGATAACAAATACCTCTATGTTGTTGATTTAGGAACTGACTGCATCTATCAGCATACAATAGGAGCTGATGGACTGATCAGTACAAAGCCTGTTGTTAACAATGTTGAAAATGGAAGTGGTCCACGTCATATGGTTTTCAATAATGCAGGTGTCTTTGCATATGCTATAAATGAAATGGCAGGATCTGTCGATGTTTTTCAAGTTAGATCTGCTGGTTTGAATAAAATTCAAACTGTTGTGATAGATACAGTACAAACAACCGGAGATCATGGAAGTGGCGCTATTCGTCTCTCTCCGGATGGGAAATGGTTATTGGCAAGCAATCGGGTTACCAGTAATCAAATTGTGATCAACAAAGTTCTCCCTGATGGGAAACTTCAAAAAGTTGAACATATTGATGTGACCAAAAAACCAAGGTTTTTTACATTTGATCGAACTGGTAAATTTGTTTTTGTTTGTGGTCAGGATGGAAATCAACTCCAGGTATTCTCATTTGACAGCAATACTGGTAAAATGAAATCAATGCAAAAGGATATTGAAATTGCAAGTCCAGTTGCTATTGACTTTCTTCAATGATAGATGATGAGAAGTATATTGATTAAGAATGGGAATTTGATTGATCCAGCCAATCAGCTGGATGCAGTTCTTGACATTTACATTGAGAACGGGAAAATTGAATCTGTTGGCTCTGCAATTTCCAAGAAGGCTGATATTGAGATTGATGCAACCGGACTCTTAGTTGTACCCGGACTGATAGATATTCACGCGCATCATTTTTACGGAACCGAACACAACCGCTACCTGTGCAACGGCATGTTTGCTGTTCCCCCCGATGGTTTTACTTTTCGATCTGGTGTAACCACCGTATTGGATACCGGTGGTGCGGGCTGGAAGAATCTCCATATTTTCAAAAAAAATGTCATCAGTCAATCCAAGACCCGTGTATTTGCGCTGGTCAACATCGTTGGTGAAGGCATGCGCGGCAATCCATGGGAGCAGGATGTGAATGATATGAATCCAGAGCTGGCAGCAAGAGCAGCAGATGAAAACAAGGATTGTGTGGTTGGTTTTAAAGTAGCCCATTTTTTGGCAGAAGACTGGATAGCAGTTGACAGGGTACTGGAGGCAGGTAAGATTTCTGATCTTCCAGTTGTAATCGATTTTGGAGGGGATGATAGCCATCCTCCATTGTCGATTGAAAAATTATTCATGGAGAAACTGAGGCCTGGAGATATCTACACACATGTTTATACAGATTTAAAAAGAAGAGATCCCATCATTGATCCTTCGACAAAAAAACTAAAGTCCTTCATGCACGATGCGAGAAAGAAAGGAATCATTTTTGATGTGGGTCATGGTGGAGCAAGTTTTGCATATTCGCAAGCCATTCCCGCCATACGGGAAGGATTTTTCCCAGATACCATCAGCACAGATCTTCACATTGAAAGCATGAATGCTGCTATGAAAGATCAATTGAATGTAATGTCAAAGTTCCTTGCATTGAACATGTCGTTGTACGATGTAATCAAGTCCAGCACCAGTGAGGCAGCGAAGGCCTTGCGTAAAACTGAGTTGGGTAATCTCTCCGTTGGTTCAGAAGCAGATGTTGCCATATTAAATAT
>JBEAYH010000193.1:0-4897 GCA_041159435.1 Bacteroidota bacterium
AGGAGAGTTCTACCCTGGCATGTTTGTGAGTTTCCGAGGTGCATCTGCATTTCCACATAACTATCAACCAGACAACAATATATTTTTTACTGCAATTGGAAACTTTACATTAAAAAACATACAACACAAGGTAAAAGAAGAGGACAAACCAAAAATCGACTCAATTCTTGCTAGAAGCAAAAATGCATTCCCCTATTATCAGCAGAAAGAAGGACTCCCAATGTATAATTTTTGGCCCGTAGGAGGCAAAATAATGCCGCATAGTTTTATCGCACAACACTTATCAAAGCAGTTTTCAATCAGTGAAGACGCAGATGATACCGTTATGATACTGATGATGCAAGCAAACAATGATTCTTTGAATCATCTTGTAAAGAAAAGAATGGTAGCAGTCAGCAATCTTGGCAGTGCAGGTAAAAATATCAAATCAACCTTCAAGCGGTATAGACATTATAAAGCTTATACAACTTATCTAGGGTATAAGATGCAAACAGATTTTGATTTTGCTGTGCAATGCAATATCATGTATTTTATGTACAGCAAGGGAATACATACAAGCGAGCAGGATACTGCAACGATCCAATTGCTTGCTGAAATGGTCAAAGAACGTCTTTATATAAAAAAGCCCAAATTCATTTCGCCGTATTACGGCCACCCTGCACTCTTGCTGTATCACCTCACAAGACTTATTTCGGCTTTTCATCCCATTGAGTTAGAGATGCATAAATCAACCATCATCCAAGATCTACAAGATCTGTATGCAAAAGCAACATCTCCTTTGGAGAAAATTTTACTTCAAACTTCTCTGATAAGAATGGGCGAAACGGCTGAAATGCCCACTGATAGGGAAATTCAAGAAATCAGATTGAAAGATCAAAAGAAATTTTCATTTTTTCAAGCCAGACCAGCCTATTGGATGAGGCCTTGGCTGAAAAATATTTTCTTGCATGCAGCTTTTGTGAATTATAATTTTTTCTCACCAACCTATGACAAGATCCTATTGCTTGAAAATCTGGTTCTGAGAAAAACATCACTCCCCTGATAGATTGCCATTCGAATTTTTAGACGCAACATTGCATCTATAAACCCCTGATTTTGCTTTCTGATCGATTGAATTTTTGAAGGGATAATCTTTCATGGACAAAGCAGTTTTAAAATAACTGCTTGCTCTGGCATAATCTTTTTTCTCCTCGTATATCAAAGCAGCCTGTAGAGCAGATCTGGCAGCAAAATAATCACGAACGTTTTTACCAAATGCTATGGCAGAATTGTAGTATTTAATAGCAAGTTCTTTATCCCCCATCAAATCATGGTTGCGGGCAATTCGATATACAAACTCCGCCTTGTCAGCAGTTACCTGAAAATTGTCGGTCGATTTACCTTTGAACAAGTCAAGTGATTCTTTGAACATCCCGCCATCACTCAATAGTCTTGCTCTAAGGAGCAATGGATGTGGCCATGAACCGCTTTCTGCATTTCGCATTGCCATTCTATCTGCATCAGGCACCAATGATCCGCGTTGCAATACTTGATTCCTATATTCATTGGCCTTTTTTTGATTGCCTCTCAAATAGGCAATCCAGCTCAATTTCTCGTAGGCATCCTTGAGATAAAAATTTCCTTTGAATTGGTTTACAAACTGGAGAAACTCGTTTTCTGCTTGATCGAACTTCAGTTGATTCAAGTACCCAAATCCCTTTTCAAAATGCCAGAAAGGCATATCTGTGTATGCATCGGATTTAATGATGCCCTCTGCTGTTTCAATTGAACGTTTGGCCTGTTGATTACCCAGGTAAAGATTTGTTGCCATGTAGGCATGAAGATGATTGCGCTTAAAATCATAGTCCCCTTTATCAAGAAACTCAAGCGCCTTGTTTTTATTCCCTTCAAAAATGACTACCAAATAAGGGTATACCAACATGGCGACATTTCGTGCAATATTATTATTGGATTCTTTGGAATGGATGTATTTGTGAACCATGGCAATACCACCATTGATATCGCCGGGCATACCTATTATGTTCAAGAGCCACTGATAGTTATTGGGAACTGACCCAAGCAATGTAGTAAGCAATCCAAAATACACATCATCTGGCGTGAAATTTGGATACTTTTTTCGGTTGTCTTTAAAGTAATTATATGCCTTTCTGAAATCCCACGCCGCTTCCATGTTTTTCTCAAATCGGATGGCAACCGCAGCCTTGCTTAAATAAAGTACCCCCAGTCCATAGTCTCGGTATGGAGAATTTTGTGGTGCTTTTTCAAATTTTTCAATCCGATTGGAAAACATTGGATAAGCCTTCTTAAATACATCCTTGTTCTCATTAAAAAAAAGCTCATAGAGATCAGCATGGCTTTCCAGTAAATCAAGGCAAAGATTGTTTGGATGCAGCTTTCGCTCTGCTTGAATCCATTTCTTCGCCTCAGGAATCCGCATGGAGGTTACCGCATCATTGATTTGCTGAATACGGTCATCCCATTGAAAACTGTATTGACCAAAAACTATTGAACATGAAAAAATATATATGGAAGCGAGTATATATTTCATGCAGCGAAATTAATCATTTAGCGTTTTGAGGGTTGGAGAATAAAAATAAAAAAGGGTTAAGATATTTCTTAACCCTTTATCGATCAATGATATAATACTATTTCTTAATAAGAATAAACTCAACCCTCCTGTTCAATCTGCCGTCATCTTCTGTTAACCCAGACTTATTTGGTCGGCTCTTACCGTAATACTCAAGTTTGAATCGGGTTGGATCAATTCCTTTTGCAGCCATATAATTATTTGCTGCATACACACGATTTTTAGACAACTTGATATTATAATCAACATTTCCTTTCAAATCTGTATGCCCCAATAAAATGAAACCATAGGTTGGATTCTTTTTCAAGAAAGCAATAGCCCTGTTCAATGTTGCTATACTCGTTGGTGTCAACGCATATTTATCAAAATCGAAATAGATGATGAAATAAACTGAATCCAATACCATATTAGGACCCGCAGGAGCTGCAGGTGCAGGTTTTTGTGCTTCTGGAGCAGATGCAGGAGGAGCCACAGCAGGCTCAGCAGGTGCCGGAGCCACAGGGGCTTTAGCCAATACAGGCTCAGCAACTGGTGCTTTTGGAGCAGCTGCTGGCAATTTAGCTCCAACATATAATACAGGTGATTGTGCTGTTGCACTCACTGAAGGTGTTGAAATCTTTGCAATGTCAACTTTTCCAGGATTAGGATCATAAGCAATAACCTGATAATCTCTATTCGGTCTTGCATGCGCAAATGAATAATTACCATTTTTGTCTGTAATCGCAGAATCAACTTTAACCAAAGTGCCATCATCTTCTCTGGCATACAATGCAACTGGTACATCCTTTGTTCTAACACTTGTTACGCGATCTACAACAAATCCAGATACTGGAGTGAAAACCTTTTGATAATTGAAAGAAAAAATATCATCTGATCCAAAACGATCACTGGTAAAATATCCTGTCTCGGCATTTTCTGTGACATAGATGCCAAAATCATCAGCTTGAGAATTCAGAGGATATGAAAGATGCTCTGGAGCAGCAACAGATCCATTCTTGAATTGAGCTCTGTATATATCTAATCCCCCTAATCCTACCATGCCATCAGTACTGTAAAACAACTCGCCGTTTGGTGCGAAGCTTGCAAAGACCTCATTTCCACTGGTATTTAATTGATCCAAAGTAATTGGAGATGACCATGATCCATCAGCTGATTTTTTAACCATATAAAGATCATAACCGCCTTTTCCACCTTTTTTATCTGAACTGAAAACAAGGTATTCGCCATTTGCATCAACTGCAGGATGCATCACATTTTCCTCTGAAGAACCTAGATTAAGAAAATGAACGTTTGAAACACCATTAGCACCATACTCAGCTTCCACAATACCAATTTTTCTCACTTCACCTTCTTTGATTTCACCTTGTACGTTTACACTGGTATATAATTTCCTGGTTTTAGGTGAAGCAGTAGCATGACCGATGTTGTAACTGGCACCTTCAAATCCCTCTAATACAAGTGGCTGATGAATTCTGAATTTATTTTGATTGACCAATTGCTTCGGTAATATTGCAGCCTCTTTTTTTGTAACATCTGCGCCTGCATAATGTCTAGCCAATTTCACTTTTGCTGTAGAAGAAGTGTCTGCAGCAGTCTTAGGAAGTACAACTTTCTGTACATGATCCACTGAGCTGAGATAAAATTGTTTTACATATCCGTTTGCATCCCAACCCATGATTCCTTTGATGCCATTTGATTTTGGCTGATTTGAACTCCAAACAAACTTTTTATCCAGCACGATTGGTGAAAATTCTCTGAATTGCTGACTATTGATACTGAGATAGCTGATTGACCAATCAGCTGAATCTCTTTTCAACTTATTTGAGTTTTTGAAACCAGCAGCACGTTGTTGAAAACCGTTTACTCCACTCAATAAGGTAGAAGCATCTTGGTAATTTCCTTCTATTGCTTTCAGCTCTGCAACACGTCTTTTGATGGTTGCATTGGCAGCAACACCAGAGCCGTCCATTTTTGCATACCATTTTGAAGCATTGGGATAATTACGCAAATTCCAATAACAATCTGCAATTTTTTCAACAACATCATTTTTTGCAGGGTTGGATTGATAGTAGGTTTCGTAAGAGCGCACGGCAGATTCATACTGCAATGCCTGATATGCCTTATCTGCCAACTGCAAATGATAATCAGACTTTTGAGCATCGGCACATATAAACATGGTAACCGATACAGCAATCAATACAATTCTTTTCTTTAGCATACAATTAATAATATCTTGGTGAAAGTATTTTTTTACCTAACAAGCCTCCGAACTCATATCTCATCATCAATTCATGTGATGTAGTATTGACG
>JBEAYH010000025.1:0-12895 GCA_041159435.1 Bacteroidota bacterium
GTATAATCTTTGAGTGATTTCAATCTCATTTCGAGTCCGGGTGAGATGCTTCCCCCTAAAAAAACTCCAGCCTGGTTGATGAAATTATAGGTGATGCAGCTGCCCAATCCAATTACCAAATTGTTTTTTCCTGGAAAGAAATGAACAACTGCTGCTGCCAACGCAAGTCTGTCAGCCCCCATGGTATCTGGTTTTCCAACAGCAAGTGAAAAATTCAGTTTGGATTGATGATGGAGCAAATGAAATTGAGTTGATGCAGATAAAACTGCTTCAATGCTTTGATCGTGGTGAATGACAGAGGAAAGGATCGATTTCTGCGGATTGAATTGCTTTATCAATGCTTGAACGGATGACAGGATATCTCCATCGAAGACGGAAAGGTGGATGATTTTTCCATCATCAAAGATGGCAGCTTTCATTCTTGTGTTGCCTAGATCGACACACAATGTCTTCATGCAGTTTTTTTGCAAAGGTGGGATAAACTTGTCGAATCATACCCATTAATTATGATCATATTGCGATAATTTTATGCCTATTCATGGACGCTCTGATTGTAAAGAAAGCTATTCAAGGTGATAAAAAAAGCATTGCGCGGGTCATTTCCCTGATTGAAACGCAGGTGCAGGTTGATGTACAATCCACTGATCGAACCATTCCTGTGATCGGCATAACGGGTCCACCAGGTGCAGGCAAAAGCACCTTGGTAGATGCCTTGCTTGCATCCTATGTGCAGGAGGGCAAGCATGTTGCAGTGCTTTGTGTTGATCCATCTTCGGTATTGCATCAAGGTGCTATTTTGGGTGATCGCATCCGCATGAGCAGATGGTTCAATCATAAACAGGTATTCATTCGTTCGCTTTCCAGCAGAGGATCCATGGGTGGACTCCATCCATTTATCGGTCCAATCATTTCATTTTTACAAACCTGTCCATTTGATTTGATTTTGATTGAAACAGTCGGAGTGGGACAATCTGAAATTGAGATCATCCGACATGCAGACAAAACGGTTTTGGTATTGGTGCCTGAAGCCGGTGATGAGATTCAGCTGATGAAATCTGGCATCGTTGAAGTGGCAGATATTTTTGTTGTCAATAAGATGGATCGTCCGGGTTCCAATGTTTTTCTTTCACAGCTCACCAACATGCTGAAATCATCTTCCTCTCATAAGAAGGTTTGTCCCACCGCAGCCAGCAAAGGCGAGGGTATTGAGGCATTGAAGCAAACGATTGATGCATGAGAGTATTGTATGCAATACTGCATTTTTTCTTTTACGTCTTGTCGCTGATTCCACTGCGGATATTGTATCTGTTAAGTGATCTGTTGACTTTCTTGATCTACCATGTATTCAAATACAGACGATCGGTTGTGATGGAAAATCTTTCCATTGCATTTCCGGAAAAATCAGAACAGGAAAGAAAAAAAATTGCAAAGGCTTTTTACAGCAACGTGGCTGATTCATTGGTTGAAACATTTAAAATGATCAGTGCAAGTGACCGGCTCATTGAAAAAATGTTCAGGTTCGATCCTGTGATGTTGGAACCTTTTTTAAAGACAGATAAAAAAATTCAGATCCATGCCATGCACAATTTTAATTGGGAAGTTGTGAACCTCGGCATTTCAAAAAATTTTAAACTTCCATTCTTGGGCGTATACCAGCCTTTGAAAAATAAGTTTTTTGAAAAATTATTTTCATCGATTCGTGCACGGTATGGCACAGTATTGATACCTGCGACGGATTTCAAAAATAATTTTTTGCCCTATCAGGACAAACAGTACATCATTGCATTGGTAGCAGATCAGAATCCCAAACGCATTGCACAGGCATGGTGGGTTGATTTTTTTGGAAAGCCTACAGCATTTACCCAGGGTCCTGAAAAAGCTGCCAGGTTGAGCAACAACAGAATTGTTTTTGGTACTTTTTTTAAACTGAAAAGAGGTGTGTATTCATTCAGTGCAGAAGTGATCACCGATGATCCTGCCTCCATGATGCCAGGCGAATTGACATTGAAATATGTCGACTACCTAGAGCGCTGCATCAGAGAAAGACCCGATAATTATTTATGGAGTCACAGAAGATGGAAGCATCCATACAACGAAGCATTTGCTTCACTCCGACTTATTTCAGCAGATCGTTGATCAACTGATTAAGCAGTTGCAGCTTGTTCAGATTGAGGCTATAATACATATACTTTCCCTCACGCTCTGTTTTTACAATGCCCGCTCTGCGGAGGATGGCCAGGTGCTGACTCGCAACGGATTGTTCCAGGCGCATTTCAACAAACATTTCGGTAACGGTGACGCGTCCTCTGCCGTCTATGAATTCAATCATTTCTTGTCTGAGCTTGTGGTTGATGGCCCTGAGTATGAGTCCGGCTTTTTTGATATTTAGATGACTCAATGAGGGTGCGGTCGATTTCAATTGATTGTTTTGAGGGGAGGAGCTATACAGATTAGATTGCCCTTCTTTAAGGAAGTCAGACATGTTGGGTGTTTTGGTTAGGCTGGTTAGTTTTTCTACTGCAATTTATTACTTTTTTGCATTAAATGCATTGCTATCAAATACGTTTATTGGGGCTATAAAAGTCTTTTATATAAAATGGTTCACAGTATGCCAGGTCATCGAAAACTTTTGACTCCCATTTGTGAATCGATAAATTCATTTGCTCTTTTATGCCATTGAAAGATGCAGGAAACAAGGCATTTGCATGTTGCACAAGCGGTTTAAATTTGATGCTTCCGTTTCCAATGAATGCTATTTGATGTTTTGATAACGAGGCTTGAAAGCTCTCTTCACTCAATATCATCGCAGCAGGTTCCATGATACAATCCATTGAACGATCATAAAGAGCAGTGTATACTTCCATTCTTCTTGCATCAATCATGGGACAAATCAAATCAATGTTTTCATCGCACATGCTTTTTGCCAACCATTCAAGGGTGTTGATGCAGATCAGAGGTTTGTTCAAAGCATAACAGATTCCTTTTGCTGCTGAGAGTCCCACTCTCAATCCAGTATAAGAACCCGGACCATTCACCACACTTACCGCATCTATTTGATCAAGCGAAATATTGAACTGTTCACAAAGTTGCTTGACGGCAGGTTGCAGGAAGGAAGCATGGTCAAAAGGGCTCTCATTCGAGGCAGTCCCCATGAGTTCTATTCCCTGGGAAATGCCAACGTATGCGTCATTCAATGCCGTGTTGATATGCAGCAACAAAGGTTTGTTCATGTCATGCAAAAATAGGTTGCCTGAAAGCAATTATCTTCGCCAAAAACAAAACATGTTGAAGAAAATCATCAATACCGATCAGGCACCTGCGCCTATTGGCCCCTATAATCAGTCTGTTCTGGCGAATGGTTTTTTATTCATCTCAGGACAAATAGCTATCAATCCCGCCAGTGGAAATATAGAGGCTGCTACCATTGCCGAAGAGACCGAACAGGTTATGAAAAACCTGGATGCCATTTTGAAAGAGGCATCCATGGGTTTTGATCATGTAGCCAAGACGACTATTTTTCTTTCAGACATGTCTCATTTTGCGACTGTCAATGAAGTATATGCCAAGTATTTTACAGGCGACCATCCGGCCCGGGAGACAGTAGCCGTAAAAGGACTCCCCAAGGGTGTCAATGTTGAAATCAGCATGATTGCAGCAGCCTAATCATTATTTTTGCACTCCATGAGATATTTGGATAAAAAACGTTTTATGAAGAGGGTTATCATATTGACTGCGATTCTTTCAGTGCAAATGGCTCAACATGTTGTTGCTCAAGGATGTGTTGCCATCAGGGGACTCGGAGCTTTCTCCTGTGCAACCCATCATGATGAAGTGCAGGATCCAAAGGGGTGGACTTTTACCATGAACAACCGTTATTTCAAGTCATACAAACATTTTGTAGGAAAAGTAGAGCAAAAAGAAAGAGTTGAAAACGGGTCAGAAGTTATCAATCATTCATTCAGTACTGATTTGTTTTTACAGAGACAATTCAATCAACGATTGAGCATGGGTGTTAACCTTCCCGTTGTTTCCAATGCCAGATCTTCATTGTATGAGCATGCAGGCAATGCTGCTGGTCCCTCTTTCCGAAAAAGCACCCATTCATTTGGAATTGGTGATGCACGTTTTGCATTTTATTATTGGTTGATGAAGCCGAAAGAGCAACAAAAGTGGAATCTTCAATTGGGAATGGGCATCAAACTGCCTACAGGTGATTATAATTATCAGGATTATTTCTATCGCAACGATACTACAAAGGTGCTTGGACCCGTCGATCAATCTATTCAACTTGGTGACGGTGGTACCGGAATTACTTTGGAGCTGAACGGATATTATACATTGTCGAAGGAGTTTTCTGTCTATGGCAATTTCTTTTATCTCTCCAATCCACGTGAACAGAACGGAACATCCACAGCAAGAGGAGGTATTCCCAGTGCGAACAGCATCAGTTATGGAAGCAACGTGATGAGTGTTCCTGATCAGTACATGTACCGTGCAGGCATCAATTACATGAAAAAGTCATTCGGTGCAAGCATTGGATACAGGAGAGAAGGGATACCTGCAAAAGACTTGATCGGCGGCAGCAATGGATTCAGGCGACCAGGTTATGTGGTGTCGGTAGAACCTGGACTCAGCTTCGAGAAAAAGAAGATGGTATATTTTGTAAACCTGCCTGTGGCGCTGCAACGCAACCGAACGCAAAGCATGCCCGATATGATCCGCACACAGAAAACGGGTGTTTATTTCAAGGGAGATGCTGCATTTGCTGATTATCTCATCAATGTGGGCATGTTAGTCAGATTGTAATTTGAACTAACTTACTGGTGAATTGTTTAAATCATCAGTATGCAAGAGATTCTTCAACCACCAGTAAGTTTGGATTTTTCTATCAATGAACAGGAAATCAAAACTGTTTTCAGGAAACAGCTTGAATTTTTCAATGCCGGGGCTACGCGTGATTTGAAATTCCGCATCCAAACACTCAAGAGACTGAAGTCGGTCATTCAGCAGCAAGAAGCTGCAATCGAAAAAGCACTTTACAATGATTTGAGAAAATCAAGTTTCGAAGCATTTGGCACTGAAGTGGGTATCATCATCAAAGAAATCGATTTTACCATCAAGCACCTGGAGGATTGGGCAAAGCCTCAATCGGTTCCAACCCCTCTGATGTTTTTCCCATCCTCCAGTAAAATTTACAGAGATCCGTTGGGGGTTGTGTTGATCATTGCTCCCTGGAACTATCCTTTTCAACTTGTATTTGGTCCACTGATTTGTGCCATCGCAGGAGGCAATACTGCATTCATCAAACCATCTGAAGAAGCACCGCATACAGCAATGGTGGTTGAGCAGATTATTGAAGAAGTATTTGACGAGTACTATGTACATGTAGTACAGGGAATTGGTGCAGATGTTATTCCTTTGATGATTTCATCTGTTCGTTTCGATCATATATTTTTTACAGGTAGTACCATGGTTGGACAAAAAATCATGGAGATGGCATCGAAGCAACTGATTCCTGTTGCATTGGAATTGGGTGGGAAGAGTCCTACCATCGTGGATGCATCTGCCAACATCGATTATACTGCTAAGAAAATTGTTTGGAGCAAATTGATCAACGCCGGACAAACATGCATTGCGCCCGATTATTTATTGGTGCACAGTGCTGTGAAAGATGCATTAATCGAAAAGATTAAACACTGTATTGCAACCATGTTTGGTAAAGATGTTCAGCAGAGTGAAGACTATGGAAGGATCATCAATCAGAAAAGATTCAAGAAACTGGTATCATATTTAGCGGGTGCGAATATTGTCAGTGGCGGTAAGCATGATGAAAAAGATTTGTTCATCGAACCTACGATCATTGAACATCCTTCCATGGATGATGCCATCATGAGAGAGGAAATATTCGGTCCCATCCTGCCTGTCATCTCATTCAATGATCACGCTGAAGTATTGGGATGGATAGAAAAGAATCCCTTCCCGCTTGCTTTGTACTTGTTTGCAGATGATAAAAAGATTCAGCAACAATATATTCAGCAGGTGCGTTTCGGTGGATGCAGCATCAACAATGGATTGGTGCATATCGGCAATCCACATTTGCCTTTTGGCGGTGTGGGTCCCAGTGGCATTGGTCAGTACCACGGAAAGTTCGGATTTGAAAACTTCACACGTCCGAAGTCGGTCATGATCTCCAAATCTTGGTTCGATGCTCCTCTTTGGTATGCGCCATTCAAAGGAAAGACTTCCATCATTAAAAAAATATTCAAGTTCACCTGATCATGCATTTGATTCAATCATTCAAATTCAAGAGTTCTTTTGCATTGGCATTCCTTTTTTTGATTGGATGCTCGTGTTCTTCTTCAAAAATCCAGGCCGATATGAGCGCAAGACAAAAAGCTTTGAAATCCTTTTATCCCACACTGACAAAAATCACCCGCTTCTTTGGAGTCAAAACCGATATCAAAACTCCTCCAAAGAATGTTTCGGCACCTGCTTCATTGTATGATTACTCGTTTGAAGGAATTGCAGGTGATACATTGTCCATGAAAAACTTTTCCGGAAAAAAATTGGTGATTGTTAATACCGCGAGTGATTGTGGCTATACTGGACAATACGAAGAACTCCAACAATTGTATGACCAGGAAAAAGGAAAAATAGAGATCATCGGATTTCCCGCCAATGATTTCAAGCAGCAGGAGAAAGGCAGCAATGAAGCCATTGCAGCTTTTTGCAAAAAAAATTATGGGGTGACCTTCCCACTGGCTTCCAAAGCAGTCGTTGTAAAAGGAAAGGAGCAGCACCGGGTCTTTAATTGGTTGTCGGATCCCGCTAAAAATGGATGGAATGGACGAGATCCGGTTTGGAATTTTTCCAAGTATATCATTGATGAAAAAGGCAACCTAGTAGGATATTTTGATCCGGGTGTGAGTCCACTGAGCAAAGAATTTCTTGCTATCTTACACGCTCCCCAATCATAAATGCATGTCTTTGTTTTCCTCACATGTTTTGCTGGTCAATGAAAAAGATGAGCCCTTGGGGACCATGGAAAAAATGGAAGCTCATCAAAAAGGACTCTTGCACAGGGCTTTCAGTGTTTTCATTTTCAATGACCAGGGAGAGATGTTGTTGCAGCGGAGGTCTCTGAAAAAATACCACAGCGGTGGATGCTGGACCAATGCATGTTGCAGCCACCCTTATCCTGATGAAGATATTCTGCATGCTGCGAAAAGAAGAACCAAAGAGGAATTGGGAATTAACATCGAATTGAAGAAGGCCTTTGTGTTCACATATAAAGCTGTATTGGACAGCGGACTCACTGAGCATGAAATTGACCATGTTTTCGTCGGGACATACAATGGTCCGATTCATCCCAACAAAGAAGAGGTTGGTGATTATGCCTATTTAGATATTGATTATTTACAGGCACATATCGAAAAGCATCCTGATAAGTATACTGTTTGGTTTAAAATTGCAGTTCCAATCTTACGAACCCATATGCTTAAAAGCACTCAATGATTTTCTAGCTTTAGTTTTTATAAAAGCATAGTTTTTCGTGGAAGATATCGCATGTTGCATCAATAAAAATATTGCATTTGGTACCTTGACCGCATGATTGTGCAACCATCGGTTATGGCGAAATCATTCGATGCCTCTCTGTTGAGGACATGGTCTGCATTTTCAGATGAATTCATCGCAGTATGGGATGAAAAAGGCGCAGAATTGATGTATTTCAATGATTCCTATTCCAAATTATTTGGATTCCAGGATCGCGATGCATTCAGTGAATATTTCAGTTTTCTTTGTCCACGGGAAAACCAGTTGGAAGAAAATGTATCCCGACTCATGCTCGATAATATTACTCGGCATGGCAATTGGACAGAAGATGTTTTGTTGAGAAAAGGGAACGGGGATGTATTTCTGGGCAGACTAGATATTGGCAAGTTCAGTTATGATGGACAGGATTTTTATCTGCAAAGAATTATTGATATTGATGCACAGCGAGTATCCTCCAATGATCTTTACAAAGAGGTAAAAAAATTCGAAGCGCTGTTCCAGTTTGCAACCCTGCCAATACTATTGGTTAACAAGGATGGCAATATCATCCTTGCCAATCAGCAGGCAAATGAATTGTTTGGATATTCGAATGAAGAATTTAGTCGCATCAAAGTTGAAAACCTCATTCCAGAGCATTTCCGCAGCAAACACCAGGGTCATCGCAGCAGGTATGAGCAAGAACCGGAGAACCGGCCCATGGGAAAGGGGCTCCAACTTTCAGCAAGAAAAAAAACGGGTGAAGTTTTTCCCGTTGAAATCAGCTTGGGGCATTACAAGGTAGATGATGAGCAATTCGTGATTGCATTTGTCATTGATATCACCAAGCGCATTGAGAGTGAAAATATTCTAAGAGCACAGAAGGAAGCCTTGGAAAAGGTCAACGTACAAATAGAAAAATTGAATGAGGAGCTCGAACTGAAAGTGGACCAACGCACAGAGGAATTATCTAAGGCGTTGAGCAAGGAAAGGGAGCTGAGTGATTTAAAATCAAGATTTGTTTCCATGGCCTCTCACGAATTCCGAACACCTCTCAGTACTATTCTTTCATCCGTATCTCTGATTGCAAAGTATACTCAAACCGAAGAACAGGACAAGCGAGATAAACATATCATGCGCATACGCTCTTCTGTTAACAATCTGACAGATATTCTCAATGAATTCCTTTCACTCGGCAAAATCGAAGAAGGGAAAATTCAACAGCATGTTTCTGAGTTCAATCTCAAAGAACAACTGCAGCTCATGATCCAGGAGATACAGCCGATATTGAAAAAGGGACAAGAAATCATTTACGAACACAATGGCGGTGTGCATGTAAAAATGGATATTTCCTTGTTGAGAAATATCATGATCAATCTTATTTCAAATGCCATCAAGTTCTCCTCAGATGGCGCCAGCATATGGGCCGACAGCGAAATGGATGGAAGTGGAATGTTAACCATTCGCATCAAAGATCATGGATTGGGTATTCCTGAAGAAGATCACAAGCATTTATTTGAAAGATTTTTCAGAGGGAAAAATGTTACGAACATAGAAGGAACGGGACTCGGATTGCATATTGTATCCAAATATATTGAGTTGATGGGCGGAAGAATTGAAGTAGAAAGTGAATTAAACCAAGGAACCACGTTTACCCTAAAATTTACCTTATGAACACTGTTTTATTGATTGAAGACAACAATGAAATCCGGGAGAATACTGCAGAGATCCTTGAGCTCGCCAATTACCGAGTGATCACTGCAGAAAACGGAAAAGACGGCATAGAAAAAGCAAGTGCAGAAAAACCTGATGTGATTGTATGTGATATTATGATGCCGGTATTGGATGGATATGGTGTCTTGCACATGTTGAATAAAAGCGAGCAGCTCAAGGAAGTCCCCTTTATTTTTCTCACAGCCAAAACAGAGCGGCTTGATTTTAGAAAGGGTATGGAAATGGGAGCGGATGATTATATTACCAAACCATTTACAGAACTGGAATTGCTGAATGCCATTGAACAGCGTATCAAAAAGGTGAATCATATCAAAGAAAAATATTCCAACGGGCAATATGATATGAAAACCCTATTCCAAGAGATGGGCAAAGAAAGTATTTGGGAGGAATTTTCTTCAGGAAGATTCACCAATGTATACAAGAAAAAGCAAATCATTTACAGTGAAGGCAACCATCCGGCCAATCTGTTTTTTGTAAGCAAGGGCAAAGTGAAATTGTATAAATCGAATGATGACGGGAAAGATTTGACAATTGGATTGTATGGTGAAGGTGATTATTTTGGCTACATGGCCTTATTGAAACACAGTATATACAGGGAAACTGCAGAAGCAATGGAAGAATCTGAGGTTGCGATGATACCCCGTGCAGAATTTGAGAGTTTGATTGGTGAAAATCCAATGATCATGAAAAAATTTATCCAATTGCTTGCAGGTAATATTGCAGAGAAGGAAAATCAGTTGCTTGGACTCGCCTACAATTCTCTTCGCAAGAGGGTAGCGGATGCATTGCTCATGCTGCGTGATAAATTTGGAAACGGCTCATCTCCCTTCTCCATTCATATTTCTCGTGAAGACATGGCCAATATTGCAGGAACTGCAACCGAATCGCTCATCAGGACCCTGAGTGATTTCAAAGGTGAAAAATTGATCGATATCAAGGACGGCAATATTGTTCTGATCAACGAGAAGAAATTGGAAACCCTTTTTAATTGATTGCAACAGTGGCAAAGAGAGAAATCAAGTAAGTATTGTAATCTTTTCTGAGAACAGCATGATCTCTTTCAATATAATCAATTTGCTCTTTCAGTCTTGCGTGAATTTTTTTGAGTGACTGCCCAACAGTCAATTCTTCCGAATAAGTTTGCTGATTCAACTTTTCTGCATGACGCTGTAAATCATTTTTCATATGATCATATACATCGTCTTTGATAAGAAATTGATTTTGATAATGTTCTGCCAGAGCAAGGTTTTGATGATTGGAAATGTCGTCCATTGCCTCCGATAGGCGTGTTTTCAGGAATGCATTTTCCTGGTGTAAGAAGTCAATAAGTCTGATCCATGAGGATGTCTCAAAGATATACTGCGTCCATTTGCTACCAATCTTTACATTTTTAACCATCATTCGCCTATTTTAAAAAGATGCCAGTCAATTGCACCTGCATATTGACTGGCGGATGTTCAGTGAACACTTATTTTCTGGTGAGATGCTTTCACAGATTCCTCCTTTTTGGGAAGTGTTAAAATCAGTTCACCATTTTTATAGTTCGCATCAATTTTTTCTTTCATAATGTCTTCTGGAAGTGTAAACGTTCTTGAAAAACTTTTATAGCTGTACTCTTTTCTTGCAAAGCCATTTTCTTTTTCCTCTTTCTTTTCGTCCTTCTCTGCACTTACCGTCAGTGTAGATCCGTTGACATCAATTTTAAAATCATTTTTTTCCAATCCAGGTGCAGCCATTGTAATTTCATAGTGCTTGTCAGACTCTTTTACATTTACTGCAGGCATGTGTGAGGAGAACGGCCATCGGTCATCCAACCACTCACTCCATGGTTTCATAATTTCCTCTAACGCTGAGGGTCTCAATAATGAGGATCTCAACAGTGATTTTCCATTGCCAGACATAGTCATTAATTTTTTTGTGATGAATGTTTTTCATTACAAATCTATTTCTGCTAGGATGCAATGTTAATAATGACCCTCATAAAAAAAAATGAGTTTGATCATGTGGGCCCAGTCGGTTAGATCTTTTATAAGCTCACTGAAAGGGACTTTCTGAGCCTATCTACAGAATGAATGTCTGTAAAGCTGATGAAATTGAAATATATTACGAAATCGTACAAATGGTGCTGCCTATATAATTGAATTGGTTCAGCACTCTTTGTTGGCATCAATCTTATAAACTACTGGCCAGGTAATTGAGGTAATTGCATTTCAGGTCCAGGAAGTTTTTTTCTACGATCCGAATCCGCTCTCTCAATGCATTTTGCATAAGCAAAGAATTGATGGGGAAGTCTTTCACTTTTTTTTCATTCGCAAGATACCGTTGCTGTTTTGCCAATTCATGTTTGATTTCATCCATGAAGTCCTGCTGATTGTGCATTTCCTTTTTCAGGTGTTGAAAAGAAGTCGCTGTTTCTTCATTCATTTGTTTCTTATACTTCATGGCAGCCGACAACATGTTTTCAAGATCTGGGATCTCTCTTTTTTGTCGTGTGATCATATCATCCCACGCATCGTTTTCTTTCATGAACAATTCCAAGATTTTCCCATCCATCTGCACTGTTTTTAAAGGTTTCAACAAAGGTCGTTCCTCATGGTATTTTTTGAAATGACATCACTAAGCATAATAACTGATATAAATCATTTTTATGTTCATACACATGCCTTGTAAGCATTAATACGTAATTGTGAAAATTATTGCTCTTCATTTCTTTTTGATTGTTGTCGGGTGTTTAACTTCACAAAGTAGTAGATGATAATCTGATTCTACACTTCTCTTTATTTAACAAATGATTCGTTTGTTCGTACCCTGTAGAATGATTTTCATTGGATGATCCCTCTCTATTTTTAGAGAGGGATTTTTTTAGTAAGTCTACAACCTAACTTTACATCATGTCACAAAAAGAAATTCAGTTTTTGGACGGTCCGCGTTCGCGCTGGGCTGATTTCACCTTTGTTATCAAGGTTTGTATTGAGTTCATCAAAGGGTTTCGTGCGTTGCATTTCAGTGGACCCTGTGTAACGGTGTTTGGATCGGCGAGGTTCAAGGAGGACAGTGAATATTATCAGCTTACACGGCAGTTTTCTGCAGAGGTTGCCAAGTTGGGATTTACCATTTTGACAGGAGGTGGACCCGGGCTCATGGAAGCGGCAAACCGCGGAGCGAAAGATGTGGGAGGAAGATCGGTTGGATGCAACATTGTATTGCCGATGGAACAGTATCCTAATCCTTATCTCGATAAGTGGGTGAACATGAAATATTTTTTTGTGCGCAAGACCCTGCTCATCAAATACTCTTATGCGTTTGTGATCATGCCAGGCGGATTTGGAACGCTCGATGAACTGTTTGAAGCGATGACGTTGATACAGACAAAAAAAATCAAAGACTTTCCTGTCATCATTTTTTCAAAAGCGTTTCATGAGGAGCTGAACGAGCACATTGAAAAAATGCGTCAGTTAAAAACCATTTCTGAAGAGGATTTGCAATTGTTCCTTGTCACCGACTCGATTGAGGAGGGTGTACAGCACATCAAAGCATGCATTCAGCGCTTCGGACTCACCCATGTGAAGCGCAAGCCAAGCTGGTTCTTGGGGGAGAAAAACTAAATTTTGTTCGCTAAAAATATTAGTAT
>JBEAYH010000059.1:0-10008 GCA_041159435.1 Bacteroidota bacterium
AGTTCTTTGATGGCCACGGCAGCACCTAAGCTTGCTGCTCCAAACATATTGTGTCCGCATCCGTGTCCAGCTGCTCCTGCATTCAACGCCTCTTTGCTTGGCATAGCTTTTTGTGAGAGTCCGGGTAAGGCATCAAACTCACCCAGTATTCCAATGATGGGTTTTCCGGATCCATATTCTGCGATGAAGGCTGTGGGGATATCAGCTACGTTGCGTGTTACCTTGAATCCTTTTTGTTCAGCATATGCTGAAAGTACTTTGGCTGACTGGTGTTCCTTCATGGCGATTTCTGCAAAGGACCAAACCTGATCGCTGATATGAACCAATTCTTTTTCCTGTTTTTCAATTGAAAGCAGGATCGACTGTTTGTTGACAGGAACAGATTTGTTCTCTTGTGCAGCTGCATGCATAAAAAAGCATGCAGAAATGATTATAAAAAATGCTTTCATATTTATGGTATATGTGTTTTGAGAAAATCAGCCAATGCTTCGATATGATCTGTGTTGATAAAATCAGCCTTGATATCCATCAGTGTATTCCAGGTTTCTTTGGTGTCTGGAGTTGCCCAAAAACGGAATGGTTTTTTCAATTGATGTGCTTTATTTACCGCATCCTCCATTTTTTTCTTTTCTGTTTCTTTTATCTCGCCCTCTCCTTTCCACAATGAAAATTTATAGAATGCTTCGCTGATCAGTGCTACTTTTTTGAGTGATTGTTTGCTGTATACTTCGGTGGGTCTTCCGTCAAAATGAATAAATCTTGGGTAATTGACATACTGAATCGGTTGTGGACGATTGCCGCTGATGGCGATGATGATGTTTTTGTGTTGGATGATGGATGGATATGATTGCAGGAGTTGGATCAGTGCATCCAATGTTGCGATTGCTTCAGTTTTGATGTCAATCAGCAAATACATTTTTTGATGATGCGGGTAGATCTGTTTTTGCTGTTGAAGGATTTGGTTGATTGGGCTGAGGTAGAGAGCAGCAAGTGTGCGTGAAGGTTGGATGTCTTTTGCATCGTGTGCAACAAAAATGTTTCCATCTTTTAGCCAGATATCTGCTTCGATGGATCCGAACTGATTTTTGTAAGCAAGTGCAAAAGGACTCGCTTGCTCATAATCGTTGTGTGAGTGGGCGTTTGCACTGCTGTATATTTTTTGTGCATTCGCTGTGAGCAGAGACAAACTACAGAGAAGGACAAAAATATTTTTCATATTTATCTTCTTTTCAACGACGATGTATCAACGCGGGAGGGTGTTTCTGTTCCGGCAACAATACCTCTTGAACTCAGCGCAATGGCTTTGATGATTTCATTCATGTTTTTGAGATCCAGTGTGCCGATTTCATCACTTGCTTTGTGGTAATTGGGTTCACTGTCCATTTTGGAAGTTGAAATGGTATGGGCAGGAACACCCAGCATAGCAAGGGTTGCATTGTCTGAGCGGTAGAAGAGTTGTTGATCAGGGTATGGATCGGGATGAAATACAAAAGATGTTCCATTCAGGTTTTTTTGAAGTATTTCACCCATGTTTGTTTTATCGAAGCCAGTGATGTATGCTGAATTTTTCCCCCATTTGCTTTCAGTGCCGATCATTTCAATATTGAACATGGCGGTTACTTGAGCGGGGTCAAATTGTTTGGAGAAATAGGTTGCTCCGAAGCCGCCTACTTCTTCCGCATTGAATGCAGCGAATACCAGGGTTCTCTCGTTGTTGTTGAGTTTCTTAAAATATTTTGCCAGCATGATCATGGCTGTAGTGCCCGCTGCGTCGTCGTTTGCGCCGTTGTAGATGCTGTCATTGTTTTGCATGTTGCGGGTGCTGATGCCGATATGATCAAAGTGTCCAGAGAAGATCACGTATTCATTTGGTTTTGATTTTCCTGGCAGGATGCCTACTACATTGGAAAGTTTTACCTGCTCGCCTTCTTGTGTTAGGTCGAATGTAAAAATGGTGCGTTTATTTGCATTCATTTTTTTCACCATCGAAAATGTTTGCAGATAAGTATCGCTGTTGTTCCATTTTTGGAGTCCAATTTTTTCAAACTCACTTGCAATAAAAGCAGCAGCTTTTTCATTTCCTGCTGTAAATGCTTTTCTGCCCTGCATATCATCTGCTGAAAGAATGCTTTCGATTCTTGTGGTTTCTTTTAGTTTGATTGATTTGAGGGATTTTTGTCCGAAGCTTGAAAAGCAAATGAGCAAGAGTAAAATGGGGAGGTTGTATTTCATATATCAGTTGTAGTTGTTGTAATAGTTGTAATTGTTCTAAGTTATGAGTTATAAGTTTTAAGTTGAATTATATTTAAAAAAGATAACAATGATAACTATTACAACAACTACAACAATTACAACTTACAACTGTCAACTGTTAACCGTCAACCGTCAACTGTCAACCGTCAACTGTTTTCCCCCCAATCACTCCCCTACACTTTTCTGCGCCGCAATTACAATTAAACGGTTCCATCGTTTTATCTAAAAAATATGCATAATCGAGCGTGAGCTCTTCATTTTGTTGTATATCTCGCACGGCAATCATATTCAATCCTTCCATTGCGCAGTTTGCATCACAGCTGTGGTTTTGCGGCGACCATTCGTGAGGTTCTTCATCCCAAATTGCATATTTATCGCCGCCAAGTGGGTATGCATACTGGCGGAACCACAATTTATTGTGTTCATCCCAGTGTTGGTCCACATGGTTTTTTGAAACAATGCGGGTGGGACGTTCTTCGCCGTGGTATAAAATCTCTCCTTGTTTGATCAGGCGTTTTGCATAGATTCCATAACCTGCAATCGAGTTGCCCCTGATTTCATAGGCTTTTTGTTTGCGCTGGAATCTTGAGATGCCTTCTTCGATAATATGTTTCAGAAATCCAGCTTGTCCAATGCCATCAAATTTCAAAATATAATCAGCCGATCCTTCGTATCCATCTGCATAAAATACCGAGCAAGTGAAATTGACTTCCAGAAAATAAATTTTTCCATTTTTATCGACCCTGAAATCCATTCGTGCGTATCCTTTCCCACTGAAGCCCCTGAATATTTTTTCGGCTGCTGTTCTCAATGCTTTCTCAAGTGTTGCATCGTTGCAGGGGACATTCGCACCTGGATGCAGTTCAGAAGTTTTGAGTGCATAGGTCTTGAATGCAAATCCCTCTGGAAAAATATATTCCACCGGTTTGAATGATCTGCATGTTTTGCCATCGGCATTTGCAGCAACCAATACCGTGAACTCCCTGCCATCAATGTATTCTTCAGCGAGCAATACAGGGTATGTATCAATGATAGCAGCCGTTTTATTTAGAAGTGCATCAGCATCCTGTACCAATGAACCTTGATCAATGCCCAGGCTGTCACCTGCTTTTGCAGGTTTGATGAAAAGCGGGTAATGCGCTGATGCCGCTATTTTTATTGCATCATCAAGCGATTTGATTTCATGGTATTGCGGAGTGGTTACACCTTCGCAATACGCGAGGTATTTCATCAGGGTTTTGGGAGGATCGTACAAGGTTGCTGTTGGACCCGTATACGGCAAATTCAGCAGGTCGAGTGTTTGGATCACATCAATCGAAGGGACTTCCCATTCCAAATATCCCTCACACAGATTCACATAGATGTCGAAGTTTTTTTTCGAGCACTCCAGCAATTGTTTGTAAGTAGTAAGTTTATTCAGGGAAACATATTCGAAACTTGCATCGGGCATCAGATGCGACAATTGTCTCGGTGGATCATAATATTGATAATCTACTGACGATGTTGAATAATCAGGCTGCAATACACAAACCTTCAATCCCATTTTATTTTTTTTCTGGTGAAGGCATCCTGCAATACTTCAAGTATCATTGATTTGAAACTTGTATTGTTTGCTTTTAAAATTGCACCTATTGAAGTATAGTCTTCATCTTCGCTCAATCCGCATTGGGCATTTACTTCGAGTACATATAAATTTCCGGTGAGATCATCCATTCTGATGTCTACTCTTGTATAGCCGGTTCCTTTGACTGACTTGTATGCGTCGAAACTTATTTTTTTGATTTGATCCGCGAGTGTTTTTTCTACTTCTGTGTATTCATAGAAATTTTCATTCGAAGGCATGGGTGTTTCATCTTCATATATTTCCCACAAGCGATCGAATGAAAGGAATTTTTCTTTTTCCGGCAAGGAGGGGTGAAATACTCTTTCTACCGGATTGTATACCCTGCAGGTATTCGGATATCTACTTGAACCCGTGATCATAGTGGTGAACTCTCTTCCTTTGATGAATTCTTCTGCGATGATGCCATCAATGGAAAGATCCCATCCACGGTAGCCTTCAAACATTTTTTTCAATTGCTTTTTCATGGCAGTCTTGTTGCTCACTACATTCTTCACACCTACTCCCATGCTGCCCCCTGAAACGGAAGGTTTGAGGATGACTGTTCTGCCAACGGTTTCAAACATATCATCAACAGGATCGCTGGATGATTGAATCATTTTCCATTTTGCAGTTGGTACTTTGTATTTGTCGAATGCCTTTTTCATCGGCACTTTGGAAGTCGTGATATCATAAAAATATGCTTCAGCACCTGTGTAGATTACATTGGATGCTTCCAATTTTTTCAATACTGAAATGCCCGGCGTTCCATTCACTTCATCTCCATCACAGAGATTTAAAAATACCGGTATGCGCTTCGATCTTTTGTTGCTGATGATGGAGTCGATGGTGCTTGCAAAATTTTTCATCGTCACCGGCTGCCATTTCCATGTTGCTTTCAGTTCATCAAATATTTTGGTGTATTCTGCAATGCTTTGTGTGAAGTCGTAATAATAATTGATGTTGTTGTCTTCTGTTTCTAAATGTGGTGCGAGAACGTAGATGCAGATTTTCTCGAAAGGGATTTGATTTGAGGAGGGGCGAGGGAGGAGGGAGAAGGGAGGAGAGACAAGTCCTTTTCTTTTAGGAATATTAATATTGATCACTGGCTGTGGCACAGCGAGTGCTTTGGCAGAATTAATGGGCATTCATAAAATTATATACATATTTATAATTATGAAATATTTACTTCATAATTATTTCATGCTACCATTTCGGAATGAATCGTCCTACGTTCTGTTTATAAGCTTTGTACTGGGGATATTTGTTTGAAGAGATTTCTTCTGAGAAATCAGAGCTTCCTTTGAACAGAATCAGCAACAGTACACATCCAGCAATGCTCCAGTTGATCCATTCACCTGTTGCATGGGCGCCCAACAGATAGAATACAATCCAAATGGATTGTTCTGCTGCATAGTTGGGGTGGCGAACTTTCGACCAGAGTCCGGTTGATACAAATCCTTGGGCGTATTCACCCAAATCCTCTCCAGCATTGATTCTCCTGTATTTCTCTGTTTGGAAATCATACTGCTGTTGATCTGCCTTGTATTCAATATATATAAGCAATACGATCAATCCTGCCAGCAGATAATCCATGCCATTCAAGGCAGTTGCTGTTGGTGCAAGGGAGGTAAGTATCGGAAGGGTGAACAAGAATATCAGCGTGTTTTGATAGAAGCAGATGAAGCAGAGATTGAAGAGCATCCATACAATTGGCTTGTTGAATCCGGGTTTATTGCGAAGGATCTCCCATCTGTAATCTTCTTCTCCTTCCCAGAATTTCCATTTGTATGCACCTCTTCTTGCAAAGTTGTATGTTAGACGAATGCCCCAGATCGTTGCGAGAACAGACATCAATATCATTCGGTCGTTCCATCCACCCTTCCAGGTCATGTACCATGTATAGACAATCGGGACGATGCTCCAGAGTTTGTCTACTTGAGAATTGTTTCCTGTCAGTTGCCCCACAATAAATGTATAAGCAATCACAGCCAGTACGATATAGGCTGCTTCGGTGATGATGCTTATTTGTGTTTCATTCGGTGGAGTACCCAGGAAGTAAGCTGCTATGGGAAGGAGTACTACCGTTGCGAGGAGGAAATTCACTGTTCTTTTCATAGCAATGAGTTTAGTTGTCAGTTGACAGTTAACCGTTAACTGTCAACCGTCAACTGTTCAAGATTAGAAAGTTATGAAAAAGTTCAATAAGTAAAGGATGCCGAATAGGAGAAGGATGATGCATGCTGCGATCATGGGGATGCGTTTGAATCCGGGCAGGACAAGCTTTTGGCGGATAAAGTGGTGCAGGAATCCGCCTGTTAAAACCGTAACAAACAGCCATACAACGAAGAGTGTAAAATCAAGCAGCAGTTCATACGTACCCGTAACAACCAGAATGGTTTGAAAGCAGAAGATGATCCAAAATGCTGCAACTGGAATTTGTTTTTTGTTTTTGAGCGATAGAAATGCAGGAAGCATTTTTTGTTCCGCCGTGCTTTGCATCAGTCGTGATGAAGAGATGAGGAATGCGTTTACGCTGCTGGAGGTGGATATGAGTATCAGGACAGTTACCAATGCAGGGGCCCATCCACCCATTACTTTTTCCAATGCAGTAACGGCGACCATATTGGATGTTGCGATTTCATGTGGGGTGAGTACAAATTGATAAGCAAAGGTTGTCAACAAATAAAGTGTCATGCAGATCAGGAGTCCCGCGACGATTGCTTTTCCCACAGTTCTTACTCCGCCTTTTACTTCCGGCGTAAGGTGACTCACCAGGTACCAGCCATCGAATGCATTCAGTGCGCCGGTGGATGCAGCAAAAAATGCGCCCATGATTTTGATCGTGTTCCAGTTGCTGATTTCACTCATCGAGAAATGTGCGATGTTTCCTTTGCCGGGAATCAGCAGAAACAATACCAACAGGATGATGGATACAACTTTTGTTCCCGTGAAGAGCATTTGAAACCGGTCTGCGATTTCCATGTTAAAGGTGTTGATGATCGTAAGGACCAGCAGCAATCCAATGGTAACCAATTTTATACCCATGGCATCGAGCGGGAAAAAATATCCCAGGTATTCTGCAAATACAAATCCAACCACCACTGTTCCAAATGGATTGATCACCCAATTGGATCCGATATTGAATAGGTATCCAACCCATTTGGGGAAGATCATGTTGTAATAATCCAACAGATCGCGTGCCTGCGGGAATGCAGTCCCCATGCCTATTACAACCAATCCGCCAATGATCGATACCATTGCAGAAACAATCCATACTGCAAAGAGCAGGATGGGGGAAGGCAGGGTTTTGATCATCAGTGAGGGCACCATGAAAATGCCGCTGCCGATGATGCTGCCAATGACAATACCCATGCAGCTGGTAAAAGAGAGTTGATATGAGCGTTCGTTTTGCAATGAAATGATATGGTTGACAGTTGACGGTTAACAGTTAACAGTCAACTGTCAACTGCACCAGCTAACATATTCAAAGATTTTGTTTCTTCATCTCCCCCACTGCATAATCTACTGCACGGGCGGTGAGTGCCATGTAGGTGATGGATGGATTTTGGCAAGCGGAGGATGACATGCAAGCGCCGTCTGTGATGAAAACATTTTTTACATCGTGCATTTGGTTCCACTTGTTGAGTACAGATGTTGTTGGATCGTTGCCCATTCTGGCTGTTCCCATTTCGTGGATGCAGAATCCAGGTGCAGGCATGTTGTCGTATGTTTTTACATTTTTGATGCCGGCGGCTTCGAGCATTTCTGCTCCGCTGTTCATCATGTCTTTGCGCATCTTCAGTTCATTTTCTTTGAATTCGCAATCGATGTCGAGCGTTGGCAATCCGTATTTGTCTTTCTTGTCTTTGTTCAGGGTGACTTTGTTTTCATAATAAGGCAGGTGTTCGCCCCAGGATCCCCATCCCATTGACCAGTTGCCTGGTTCCGTAACTGATTCTTTCAATGCAACGCCGATTTGATCTGACCATTGTCTGTTTCTGGAAGCACCACCTTGGTAACCGAATCCACGGAGGTATCCTGCAGATGAGCCACCATCCAGGTTTCTGAAGCGTGGCACATAAATTCCATTTGGTCTTCTTCCATATGTATACTTGTCTTGGAATCCATCAAAATCACCATATGCCCCAACACCATAATGATGGTCCATTAAATTATGTCCAACTTGTTCTGAAGAATTTCCCAATCCATTGGGGAATGCATCAGAGGTTGAGTTTAATAATATATGTGTGGTACCGAGTGTAGATGCATTGAGAAAAATAATTTTTGCAAAGTATTCTTCTGTTTTCATTGTTTCGCTGTCGAGGATGCGCACGCCTTTTGCACGTTTGGAATCTTTGTCGTAGATCACTTCCATCACAATTGAGTTGGGACGAAGGGTGAGCAGTCCAGTTGCAGCCGCAGCAGGGATTGTAGCAGAGTTGGAACTGAAGTAACCGCTGAACGGACAACCTTCATGACATTTGTTTCTGAACTGACAGGGTCCACGGTTGCCCACTTTTGCAGTATGATTGGCAGACCTGCCGATGATGACAGCTCTGTTCATTTTGTTTTTGAGATTTTCTGCCACCATTTGTTCTACGCAGTTGAGTTGCATGGGTGGAAGAAATTCTCCATCGGGCAGTTGAGAAAGATTTTCTTTTGATCCGCTGATGCCAACAAATTTTTCAACGTAGCTGTACCAGGGGGCGATGTCTTTGTATCGGATGGGCCAATCGGTCCCATGTCCATCTTTTGCATTCGCTTCGAAGTCCAGGTCGCTCCAACGGTAGCACTGTCTTCCCCACATGATGGATCTTCCTCCCACGTGGTAGCCACGAATCCAGTCAAATGGCTTGATCTGGTTGTAGGGATTGTCCAGGTCATTTACGAAAAACTTACCTGAAACCTCGTTGTAGGCGTAACATTTGCTCTGAATAGGTGAATTTTCCCTGTCCACATTGGCATTTTGTCCACGATGGGGCAATTCCCAGGGGTCTTTTTCCGTATTTGAATAATCTTTAATATGTTCAACGTTTCGGCCTCTTTCTAATATTAATGTATTCAGTCCCTTTTCGGTCAGTTCCTTGGCTGCCCAGCCCCCGGAGATCCCCGAACCCACTACGATAGCGTCGAAAGTGTTCATAATCAGGTAGTTAAGAGTTTATAAGCAACTGTTATCTGTTCACGGTTGACGGTTAACAGTTGATAGATGTAGTGTTAAGTTAATCAATAAATTGATAAGATTGAACCGGGAACTGTCAACCGGGAACTGTCAACCGAAAAGAAATATTACCAATGTTTACAATTACTTCACGAAAAACTCAACAACCTTCCAATATGAAATGTTAATTTTGCAGCGAAAATCAAATTACAATAAATATGAGAGCTAAAATTTTATCACTGTTAACGTTTTTGACGGTGGTTGTTACGCTTACTTATGGTCAGGTAACAAGTTCAAGCATCACAGGTAGCGTAAGAGGTGAAGACAACAAAGCCCTTGAAGGTGCAACTGTTGTTGCTGTTCACCAACCATCAGGAACTAGGTACACTGGTGTATCTGGAAAAGGTGGTTTGTACACCATTCTTAATGTGCGTGTAGGTGGACCTTATTCAGTAACTGTAACGTATGCAGGATTTAAAAAATACGAAGAGCAGGATGTATATGCTTCTCTTGGTAATGCTGCAAACGTTGATGTAGTCATGAAGAGTGATGCAGTACAATTGCAGGGAGTTGTAATCAGAGGTACACAAAATCCGATCATGAACTCAAAAGCAAATGGTGCTTCAGTAACACTTGGAAAACAAGTGATTGGTGTAACACCAACCATTGGTCGTACAGTAAATGATATCGTGAAGTACAATGCATATGGCAACGGTCGTTCATTTGCTGCACAAGATTCTCGTTTCAACAACTTTACAATTGACGGTTCTGTATTCAATAACGGATTTGGTTTAGGTAGCCAGGCGCAGGCAGGTGGACGTACAGGTTCAACTGCAATTTCATTGGATGCGTTGGAAGAAGTACAGGTAAATATTACTCCATATGATATCAAGCAATCAGGTTTCGTCGGTGCGAACCTGAATGCAGTAACACGTTCAGGTACAAACGAAATCACTGGATCTGCTTTCCGTTTCTGGAGCAACAGAGATTT
>JBEAYH010000069.1:0-9208 GCA_041159435.1 Bacteroidota bacterium
CTATTATTACTCATTCAAGAACGAAAAAAGCGGTTACGATGTTTGGCCTTTTTCCAACAAATGTTATTTGTTGTTGAACCTGGCTGTTGGTGGAAATTGGGGTGGACAAAAAGGAGTGGCCGTGGATATTTGGCCTAAAAGAATGGAAGTCGATTATGTACGCGTATATCAAAAGAAATAAATACAATATGAAATTATATCTCACAATTGCAGGAATCTTCATCCATGCAGCAGTATTCTCTCAGGCTGACAGATGGCAGCAACATGCGAATTACAAAATGGATGTGGCAGTAGATGCAATCAACAACAAATTCAACGGCAAACAGCGATTGGAGTACACCAATAATTCATTTGATACTTTGCATGTATTGTACTACCATCTTTATTGGAACGCTTTCCAACCAGGTAGCATGATGGATGAGAGGAGTCAGCATCTTGGAAAAAAAAGTGTAACTGGACGTCCTGATTGGGACCAGCGTGTGAAGGATCGTATTGCCAACTTGCAACCCCATGAAATCGGTTATCAAAAAGTAAGCAACCTCAAAGTCAATGGCGTGCTACAAAAAACAACTGAATACGAAACCATTCTGAAAGTTGAATTGTCAAAACCTATTCTTCCAAAATCAAAAGCACTGATTGAATTGGAATTTGAGGCACAGGTACCGGTTCAAATCCGCAGAAGCGGAAGAGACAATGCAGAGGGTGTGCGGTTCAGCATGGCACAATGGTACCCCAAACTCTGCGAGTACGACAGAAGCGGTTGGCATCCTACCCCTTATGTTGCAAGAGAATTTTATGGTGTATGGGGTGATTTTGAAGTAAACATCAAAATCGACAGTGCATATACTATTGCTGCCACAGGATACCTTCAAAATTCTCAGGAAATTGGCCACGGGTATCAATCTTCCACCCTTCCATTCAAACCCAGTAAAGAAAAAATGTTGACATGGAAATTCAAAGCCCCCAATGTACATGATTTTGTATGGGCTGCTGATCCAGCATATATACACAAATCAAAACAGATTCGAAAAGGGCTGGTATTGCATTCATTTTATAAGATAGACGAAACGTTGCTTGGTAAACAGTACGACGCGATGCCTCCAAGAATGAAAGAGCGAATGACAAAGAATGATTTCATCAACAATTACAGAATGGAATGGGAAAATGTATTGGATTTTGCGGCAAAGGCAGTTCCTTACATGGACAGCCACTATGGAGAATACCCTTACAAACAATACTCTTTTATTCAAGGAGGTGACGGCGGAATGGAATATCCAATGGCAACACTTCTGAAAGGAGCAGGAAAAGGAGTGACCATTCATGAATTCATGCACAGTTGGTATCAAATGATTCTAGGAACGAATGAATCATTGTATGCATGGATGGATGAGGGTTTCACCAGCTGGGCTGAGGCCAATGTGAACAATTACCTCGATAACTTCAAAGACAGTCTTCCCCACAAACCAGCATATGATGCAATCATAGGATTGTCAAAAACAAATTACAATGAGCCTTTGACAACACACTCTGATCAATACAGCAGCAATGCAGCCTATAGCATCAGTGCCTATTCAAAAGGTGAGGTATTTCTTGAACAACTTGGCTATGTAGTTGGTGCAAATGTGCGCGACAGCATACTTATTCATTATTTCAATACTTGGAAATTCAAACATCCTGATGCGATAGACTTTATCAGGGTAGCAGAAAAAACCAGTGGCCTTCAACTCGATTGGTACAAGGATTTCTTTGTAAACACAAATAAAACAATAGACTACGCAATCGATAGTTTGTGGGAAGTGAATGGCAAAATGCAAATCAGGTTCAAAAACAATGGCACCATGCCCATGCCATTGGATGTTGAGCTTACTTTCAAAGATGGATCCAAAGAAATGGCATACATCCCCCAATATTTGATGTTTGGTGAAAAACAAAATGAGACGCCATCTGTTAAAAGAACTGTAGGACAGCCCTGGAAGTGGACACATCCCACTTATACCATCACGGTTGACCGCAAACTATTCGATCTCAAAAAAGCAGAGATTGATCCACTTCAAAGAATGGCTGATACTGAGAGAAAAAACAATGTGCTTGTTTTGAATTGGTAGTATCCACTTAAAGAATTTGAGGATGTTGAACTTCAACGATACAGAGAAAGCTTTTGCATACAAGTCTGACAAACAATTGAAAAAAGCCAGATTCCTGTTTGGAATCATGCAATACAATGGTTTGGTAAAACTTGGTACTATATTTACTCCCCTCGCTTTAAAAATGCATTTGCCCATCAAAGGCATCATCAAAAAAACCCTTTTTGCACAATTTGTCGGAGGCGCTTCGCTGGAAGCATCATCCAGTGTAATTGGCATGCTCGAGAAACAAGGAGTAGATGTAATCTTGGATTATGGAGTAGAGGGAGGCGAATACGATGATGCCAAGTACGATGCCTCACTTGATGAGTTTATCAAGGTCATTCAATTTGCAGCAACCAAAAAAAATGCTCCTTTCATCAGTGTAAAACTCACCGGCTTAAGCTCCAACTCTCTTTTGACAAAATTGAATCTGAATGCATATGAACAATTTGAGTTCGCATCCGATCAAAAAATATCAGAAAAAATTGAATCGCTTGAACCTGCTGAAAAAGCTGCATGGAAAAAACTGATCACCAGAACAGAAAAGATATGTTCTATTGCCAGTGAACTTGGAGTTGGTATCATGATTGATGCAGAAGAGACATGGATCCAGGATCCAATTGACTACATCGCAGTGATCATGTCAAGAAAATTCAATCAATCCAAATCAGTCGTATACAACACCTTGCAATTTTACAGACATGACAGAATACAATTCATGCATGCAGCCTACCAAGACAGTATAAAAAATGGGTATCAATTTGCAGTAAAAATTGTTCGGGGAGCATACATGGAAAAAGAAAGAGCAAGAGCGGAACAATTACAATACAGATCCCCTATCCACTTGAACAAAGAGGATGTAGACAAGGACTACGACAAGGCAATTGACTTTCTCATCCAGCAGCATACAAATACTTCTGTTATCATTGCATCTCACAATGAAAAAAGTACGTTGCTTGCAGTTCAGCTTTCAGGACAACAAAACAAGCTGAACAAGATGCACTTTTCTCAATTGTATGGCATGAGTGATAACCTTACATTTAATCTGGCTGCGGAAGGTTACAGCGTTTCCAAATACCTTCCATTCGGTCCGGTTGAAGAGGTCATTCCATATCTGATGCGAAGAGCACAGGAAAACAGCTCAGTTGCAGGTCAAACCAGTAGGGAATTGTCTTTGATTAGAGAAGAATGCAAAAGAAGAGGAATCTAGTCCCAATATATAAGTAAGCTGATTACGTATAAATACTGAATAGCTCAAAAACAACTTTTGCGTAAGTATGTTTTTTTTAACTTTAGACTTCTAAACCGCAGATTATAGACTCTTTTTTGAATAAATCTACCTCATATTACTAAACATAAGCTCCCATGACCAAAAAAGTGAGAATTATCATCGCGGACGATCATTTGCTGATTGCTGAGACTTGGGCTACGCTTATCAATTTAGATCCTGAATTTGAGGTTGTAAAAGTATACGACAATACCAAAACAATGATCGATGAAATCACGGAAGTGCGACCTGACGTTGCCATCCTTGATATCAACATCAATCCATTTTCTGGTATTGAGGCTACCACCATGATTAAAAAATTAGCACCTGGTACCAAAATCATTGGAGTATCGATGCACAATCAACCTTCATTCGCCAAGAAGATGATCCGCAATGGTGCGATGGGATATGTTACAAAGAACTCATCCAAGCTTGAAATGTACGATGCCATTCGTTCGGTCATGAAAGGAGAAAAGTTCATCTGTGCTGAAATTCAGCGAAACATCACCAATCAGTTGTTGGTTGAGGAGGAGGACAATAAACTCAGTAAATTGACCGAAAGAGAGATTGAGATCATCAAACTGATCAAGAACGGATCTACCAACAAAGAAATTGCCGAGACATTGTTCCTTTCACCCAGAACGGTAGAAACACACAGAGCAAGAATTTTGAAAAAACTGGGACTTAAGAACTCGCTTTCGCTGGTAAAATATATCAACGAGTCGTTCTTGGATCTGTAAGTAAATACATTTTAATCTCCCCAGATATTGTCTTTGCCCTGAAGCCAATCTTTTACCAGGTTGGTGGTAACTGATTTAGGTCTCTCCAATGGCATTCCGAGGGCTCTGTCCCAACATAAGCTTGCCAAAACACCAAGCGCCCTGCTTACTCCAAACAATACAGTATAGAATTCATACTCAACCATTCCATAGTGAACGAGCAATGCACCACTGTGGGCATCTACGTTGGGCCATGGATTCTTGACCTTGCCTAATCCGCTTAAAATATCAGGTACAGTTTCATAAATCCTCCAAACTGTTTGCACCAATGCATCATCTGGCATGTGCTTCTTGCCAAATTCCATCTGAGCGGTGAAACGAGGATCGGTTTTTCTGAGAACTGCGTGTCCATAACCTGGGACAACCTTTCCCTCAGACAATGTCTTTTTAACGTACTCAGCGATTTGGTCTTTGGTGGGAAGATCAACCCCAAGGGCTTCTCTCATTTCAAAAATCCACTTAATAACTTCCTGATTTGCAAGTCCATGTAATGGTCCAGCTAAACCATTCATTCCGGCAGCAAAACTGAGAAATGGATCACTCAAAGCTGAGCCAACAAGATGGGTTGTGTGTGCAGAAACATTTCCACCCTCGTGGTCTGCATGGATGGTCATGTAAAGGCGCATCAATTCCTTGAAACCTTCTGATTCATACCCCATCATATGGGCAAAATTGCCTGCCCAATCCAACAATCCATTGGGTTCGATATGTTCTCCGTTTCTATATTTTCTTCTGTAGATATATGCCGCAATACGAGGCAGCCTTGCTATCAGGTCGAGTGAATCATCGAACGTAGCATCCCAATAATCTTTCTTGTTCATACCCGCAGCGTAAGACTTGGCGAAATGGCTTCCATTTTGCAGGGCCATGATGCCTACCACAAACATGGTCATTGGGTGAGATGAAACAGGAAGTGCTTCTATTGTATCGAATACATAGTTGGGGACATGTGATCTTCTCTGCAAAGTTGCGGTAATTACATCTGCTTCTTCTTGAGAAGGCAGTTCACCAAGCAACATCAAATGAAACAATGCTTCAGGAAGTGGCTCATCGCCGTCAGGCGCTTTTGGAAGTTTGTCTTTTAACTCTGGAATGGAATAACCCCTGAAACGAATTCCTTCGTTTGCATCCAACAAAGATGTCTCGGTAACGAGTCCGGTGATACCACGCATCCCCTGATAAATTTGAGACAGTGTTACTTCTCCGATTACTTTATTGCCATGCTCTTTGAGCATTTGTTTGATTTCGGCACCTACCTGGTCAGCCTTCTGCTTGAATCTTTCCTTTATCACGTCCATGGAAAAAGAATAAGGGTTACGATTGATTTTGGAGTCGTAAAGTTAAATCAAAGCTTGCTAGGGTGCTTATCTAAAAAGGGAAAAAATTGGATTATTTGGGAGCTTTAACATATATGCGCCATGCGATGTAACTGAAAACCAGATTGGGAATCCAGGCAGCCAGGTAAGGGTTCAAATCTCCTTTGGTGGAAAATATAGTCGAAAATCTGTCAAAGAGGATAAAAACAGCACAAACCATGAGTCCAATCGCCAAATGTATACCGCTCCCACCTCTGATTTTTCTGAAGGAAATCAATGCACCTATCAGCGTTAGAACCAATACAGAGAAAGGTGTTGCCATTCTGTGTGCATTTTCCATTTCAAGCTCCTTGATCGTTTCTGATCCTCTTAGACGTTCTTTTTGAATCCGCTTCATCAATACAGGAGTAATCATTCTTGTTTGGGTAAAGCGATCGAAGTAAAGATCATTCGGCTCGAATGGATATTTTTTATATACCTCGTAATTAAAACTCACATCTTCATCGAGTCCATTGATTGTTCTTTCCACAACGCCCGTTAGCTTCCATTTCTTTCTTGTAGTATCCCAGGAAATATTATCTGCCCTGAGGTTGTATACAACTTTGTTCCCTTTCACCGTTTCCAGGAAAAAGGTGCCTCCCATTTTTGCAGTTGTATCATAGTACCTCATTCCGGCATAGCTGAAAGAGTCAATGCGCATGTAAACGGCATTGCTGGGGGTGCTGGTGAGTAAAATTGGGCATGTACTTTACCTCAAATGTTGTACGAATGGTATTGGCACGTGGGATGATGAAAGCATTTGAAAAAAGCAGCAAAAGAGAAAGCAGGATACCTCCAATCCAATATGGGCGCATCAATCGATTCAAACTTATACCCGATGAAAGAACAGGTATAAATTCTGATCTGTTGGCCATCTTGGAAGTAAAGAAAATCACTGAGATGAAAACAAACAAAGGGAAAAGCAGTGCAATGATATGGGGAATGAATCCTATATAATAACCGATGAATATCTGTTTCGCGGTGAGTCCGGATTTTGCAAAATCATCTGTGTGCTCGGATATATCCACGACCGTACTGATCAATGTGAGCAACAGGACAGAAAAAAAGAATGTCCGTAGAAAATTTTTCAGGATATACCAATCGATCTTGCTCAACATATCCCTGCAAAAGTATCATTTAATCTTTTGAAAGGTACTTGGAGTATGTCTCGAGACATCTTTTTCTTGCGAATTCGTGTTGCACAATTGGCTGGGGATATTCCAGTGAATCGAATTCAGGCACCCATTGACGGATATACTTCCCTTCCTTGTCAAATTTCTCTGTTTGAAGATATGGATTGAAGACCCTGAAATAAGGAGCTGCATCGCAACCTGATCCCGCAGCCCATTGCCAACCTCCATTGTTGGCGGCAAAATCATGATCGAGCAATTTGGCAGCGAACCATGACTCGCCCCATCTCCAGTCAATCAGCAAATGTTTGGTGAGGAAACTGGCAACGATCATTCTAACACGGTTGTGCATGAATCCTGTTTCGCTCAATTCCCGCATTCCGGCATCCACAATGGGATATCCAGTCTGTCCCTTGCACCATTTTTCGAATTCTGCTTCATTGTTTCTCCAACGGATACGATCGTATTCCTTTTTGAAAGAATGTCCCTCTGATATATGTGGAAAATTGAATAAAATGGATTGATAAAAATCTCTCCAAATCAGTTCATTTAAGTAAGTCTCATTGAGTGATGATGCACAAATAGCTAGTTCACGGATGCTGATGGTTCCAAAACGCAGGTGCACACCTAATTTGGAAGTCCCATTGATCGCAGGGTAATCCCTTTGCTGAGTATATTTCTGGATTATATCCTTTGGAAAAATACTTGAAGGAAAGTGAAATGGTTTTTCTTTAAATCCGATGGATGACAGGGAGGGAAAATCCTTGGGTATGTATGATAAAAAATTAGCAAGATGCTTTTGAGATCGAAAATGTTGGATGGGTTGATTGGATAGATTAAACTTCCATTTTCGTGAATAAGGAGTGAAAACTGTGTAAGGATTGCCATCATCTTTTGATACTTCCAGCTTTTCAAAAATCACCTGGTCTTTGAAATGATGAAAACCAATGCCTTGCGTATTCATCAAGTCTGATATCAGCTGATCCCTCTCCTGCCCATATTTCTCATAATCTCTGTTGGTAAAAACATTTTTTATATGATAACTACCGATGAGCTGCTTGAATGCCTGGACGGGTGTATCGTGTAAAATAGTCAGTCCAGAACCATGCTTTCTGAGTGTTGCATCGATTGATTGGAGTGATTGATGAATAAATTGAACCCTGGATTGGAAGGGCTTTTCTAATTTATCCAGGATATTGTTGTCAAAGATAAAAATGGGAAGAACAGGCAATCCTGCTTGAAGGGCTTTGAGCAGTCCGTGGTTGTCGTTCAACCTTAGATCTCTGCGGAACCAAAATATATTTACCTCTGGATGCTTCATGGGATCAAAACAATCCCGACAGAAAATAGTTTAGTGAAGTATTTAGGCCGGGCGACCTTCAATGATACCAGATTTAACTGCATACATGACGAGTCCAGCTAGTGACTTTGCCCCTGTTTTCACTTTGAGTTTATCACGGATGGCTTCTACGGTACGCGGACTCAATTCAACTTCATCCGCAATTTCCTTGGTACTTTTTTCCTCGCAGATCAAACGCAACACTGTGATCTCCTTTTCAGAGAGCTTGGCATCCAAAGGAAGATTGGCCTCAGCCTGTCGTTTGATACGGAGTCCATCGATCAATGCCTTGTTGGTAAGCTGGTTGAAATAAAACTCCTGCTCATGCACCGTTTTGATCGCCTGGTAAATAATTTCGGAATCAGAGTTCTTGGTAAGATAAGAATTGGCTCCAAGCTCCATCAATTTCGTAATCATGGAATGGTCGTTGTGCATGGTCAGCATAACGACTTTGATATGCGGATAGGCTGCTTTGATTTCAGGCAGTGTAGCAATGCCATCCATGATAGGCATCTGAATATCCAACAAAATAACATCCGGATGAATATGCTTCAGTATGGTAAGCAATTGCATACCATTGTCCGCTTCTGCAATCACTTTTACATCTTTTTGAATGCTCAATGCAGTTTTGACTCCAGCACGAAAAAGCACATGGTCATCCGCGATTACTACTTTGATAGGTTCAGACATTTTACTAAGTTTTGATACTGCAATGTTAGACCAATTGAAAGTATTGGCATAGAGCAAAATCACCAAATTATCCGGTTGCAGGAAATACGGTGTTTTTTTGGGAATGGGAGTGGGTATTGAATCTTAAAAACCTTAAATTAAAATAAAAATTACAGCCTAAGTAGAAAAATAATTGGAAAAATGAGGTAAAAAGTGTGGGCATGACAAGATTGACTACTTCCGAGAAAAACAACAAAATTGAAGTTGTTTTTCTCATTCTACTGGGATGATATAACCGAAATTACACTATAAATATTTGAGAATTTTATGAAATATATGAACATTCAAATGGCTATACAATTAGTTCAGATTTTAAATATTATTACTGGAATTATTACAATTATTCTAGGTGTCAGATATATAAAATACAATAAAATCAATAGCTTATTAATTCTCCTTCCAATTTTCTCACTTCTACAATTATTTATATCTGAATTTATTGCTATCAATAGACGAATAATTAATCAAAGTAGTGAATTGATA
>JBEAYH010000077.1:0-5172 GCA_041159435.1 Bacteroidota bacterium
CGCTTACACGCAACATGAAGCGACTCCAAGCCGCTTTCAAAAAAACAGATACCATCGTCCGGTTTGTTTCATTTACCGTTGATCCAGAGAGGGACAGTGTTGCCAAGCTCAAAGCATATGGGGACAAATATCAAATTGATCATGATGGTTGGTGGATGTTGACGGGGGATAAAAACGAAATCTATGATTTGGCCTTGAATGAGTTCAAGGCATCCATTGCCTCCAATGGGAATATAGATACCGGGTTCATTCACACCGAAAAATTATTTTTGATCGACAGGGACCGTGTTGTAAGGGGGTGGTACAATGGACTGGATAGTACCAACCTTGATCGTGTCATCAAAGATGTCGTTATGTTGAGCATGGAGCGTGACAAGAAACGAAAGCGAAATCTTTTTAGAAAATAAAAACCAATTATATGTTAGCACCCAGTATTCAAAAGAATGACAGGCTCGCAAATATTTTGATCATTCTTTTTTCCATCATTGTATTTGTTGCTGTCGTATTTCTTTCAAAGATCAAATTGGATGTTGCACTTCCTTTTGATGTGCACATTTTTGCAAAAATCAATGCATTCATCAATTCTGCAGTTTCGTTTTTATTGCTTGTAGGACTCCTATCTGTCAAGCGCGGACGTTATTCGTTGCACAAGAAAGTGATGTTGAGTGCAATGGTATTATCCTTGCTCTTTTTGGTTTCATATATCTGTCACCATCTGCTTTCTGAATCAACCTCATATGGAGGGGAAGGCGCAATGAAATATGTGTATTATTTTATTCTCATTACACATATTCTACTCGCTGCGATCATTCTTCCTTTTATATTGTATACTTCTTATCGGGCATTGATCGCAGAGTGGCCGCAACATAAAAAGCTGGCGAAAATTACCTGGCCCATCTGGTTCTATGTTTCTGTTACGGGGGTGGTTGTTTATCTGATGATTAGTCCTTATTACAGTTGACGGTTGACCGTTAACAGTTATAAGTTGTAGGTTGTAAGTTGTTGTAATTGTTTTCATGGTTATCAAAGTTGTCTTCGTTGCTTGATTGTATTAGAAATCAAGTTCTTTTTGAGGATCCCAGAATATCTCTTTGAAATTTACAACTTTATCATTCTTGACTTGAACACCTTCTTTTTCCAATAACTCCTGCATGGTAGTAGGTGTTTTAAAATGAAATTTTCCGGTTAAGAGTCCGTTCCTGTTCACTACTCGTTGAGCCGGAACCTTTGGCTTTGCATTGTGGGATGCATTCATAGCCCATCCTACCATTCTTGAGGATAGTCCAGTCCCAAGATATTTTGCAATACTACCATAGTTGGTAACCCTTCCTTTTGGAATGAGTCTTACAACTGCAAAAACGTCTTCGAAAAAATTATGCTCTTTCAAAATATGAAGGAATATAGAATGTAATGCTACGAGGATTTAAAGATAACAACGATAACCATTACAACAACTACAACGATTAGAACAACTGCAACTACTAGGAAAAACAGCCGTTAACTGTTAACCGTCAACAGTCAACTGCTTCCCTCCACCATCTTTTTTCTTGCGAGGAACATTCACATGATCATACGGGCAATTCACGCATTCATTCCCACAGCATCTTCCATTTTCCAAATGGTATTTTGCTGTAAGCACCATGAATCCCCTTTCATTGTAGTAGAAGTCTTCCCCTTCAATCAATTTTCTTTTCTTCTTCTGTTTTTGCTCCATCTTGCGTCGATTCAATTTCTCTTGTTCTTTGGTACAGCTCATCATCCAGATCTATAGGGAGCGGATGATTGATCTTGAATTGAAGGTAATGAACTGTTTTGCTTTTAGCAATGTCGAGCGATTCGTAGTGTGTTTTAATTTGCAGCTCCTGATTTTGTGGAAGATCTTTGTAAATATTGGCGCTATCTTCCAACAAATCCAGTTGATACATTTCAATTACCAACTTTGTGAATTGGTAGAGTACTGGCGAATCAGTCTTCAGATGTATATAACCATCAGACTTCAGAAATTGTTTATACTTCCGAAGAAAAATTGGATGCGTTAATCTTTTAGCAGCTTTAGAAATTCTGAGTTGTGGATCCGGGAAGGGCAACCATATTTCACTGATCTCATTTGCAGTGAAATACTTTTCAATCATCCCAATTTGAGTGCGCAAAAAAAATGCATTTTTCAAATTCAGTTGTAGTGCCTGTTTTGCTCCTACCCAGATTCTGTTTCCTTTCACATCAACGCCTATATAATTCTTTTCAGGGTGCAACGATGAGAGTCCAATGGTATATTCTCCTTTGCCACAAGCCAGTTCCAGTGAGATGGGGTGATTGTTTTGAAAAAATTCATTCCATCTTCCTGCAGTATTTTCAGGATATTCAAGCACGTGTTCGAACGTTGCTATTTCAGCAAAACGCTTTAGTTTTTTTTGGCCCATAGAGTTGGCGCAAAGGTAAAGCCTGAGAGATTATTCCTCCCATTTTTTAAAGGCGAGGACTGCATTCAATCCCCCGAATGCAAATGCGTTGGACAATGCGTATTGAATATTTTTTTCTTTGGATGCATTGGGTACAATATCGATATCGCAGGTCTCATCTTTCTCTACGAAGTTCGCGGTAGGAGGGAGGATGCCATTTCTCAAAGCCATGATCGTTGCAATGGCTTCAAATGAACTGGTTGCTCCGAGTGCATGTCCGTGCAATGACTTGGTAGAGCTGATCGATAAATGATTGGCGTGATCTCCAAATACATTTTTTACTGCTGCTACTTCCATGGTATCATTCACCAATGTGCCTGTTCCATGTGCATTGATATAACCAATTTGGTCTGTGTTGACAGCAGCATCATTCAATGCCATTTTCATGGCCTGCTCTGCACCTTTCTGATCTGGTTTTGTAATATGACTTGCATCGGAGGTCATGCCAAATCCCACGATTTCGCCTAATATATTTGCTCCACGTTTTTTAGCTGCATCGAGTGATTCCAATACCAACATGCCACTTCCTTCACCCAAGATCATCCCCTGTCTGTTTTTTGAAAAAGGTCTGCAGGTATCGGGTGCAACTACGCGAATGGCTTCCCAAGCTTTCAAAAATGTATAGGTAAAAGGTGTTTCACTTCCACCACAAATTGCCTGATCACATACACCGTTTCTGATCAGCCAAAATGCATTGCCAATGGCATGATTGGAAGACGCACATGCTGTAGATATGGCATAAACGGGACCCTTGATACCCATTTGCATGCTGATATTGCTCGCTGCACCGTTGGGCATTGTTTTCGGGATAGAGAGCGGATGAACACGTGTTTTGTTTTCGCGGTATAAATCAAAGTAAGACTGTTCCTGTGTTTGCACACCGCCAATGGATGTGCCACAAATCACAGCAGTTTGGTAAGCGTTGTCTTCATTGAAACTGATGCCTGCATTGGCGACTGCTTCTTTTGCTGCAACGACTGCCAGTTGTGTGAAGCGATCCATCAGATCAAGGTCATCTTTTGAGATGATGGTACTTGCATCAAACTGTTTGATATCGGCTCCGTTTTTGAATCTGATCTGTTCGGCGTATGGCGAGCTATATGGACCAATACCGGAGCGGCATTCAACGATGCTGTTCCAAAAATCTGAACTTTTCATGCCAATGGCGGAAACAATTCCTGTACCTGTTACAACTACTCTTCTGTTTTGCATGGGAAATATGCTATTGCATTGCTTTTGATAATCCGTCAACTGCCTGACGAATGGTTTTGATTCCCTGTAATTCAGTATTGGGAATGTTTACATTGAATTCTTCTTCTAAATCTGCAATCAACTCAATAGAGTCCAGCGAATCCAATCCCAATTCTTCAAAACTGCTGTCAATTGAAATCAGTTCTTTGTTGATTCCCTTTTTGGAAGAAAGCAACGTAGCCATTTTTTCGAATACTGTTTCGCTCATAAGTAACGGTTTGAGGTAAAATTATGCAATTTGACCGATCTGTTGAAATACACGTCAATATAGGGTTATAATCCTTCTCTTTTTTGTCTTTTATCACTTTTAAGGCACTCTCATCGAGGCTAGTTTTACATCATAAGGGGAAATACAACACCCGCCATTTTTAACCATAAAAAAAATGACCATGAAGAAAATGATGATGATGACGGCAATCATGCTGACAGGATTGATCAGCGTTGCCAATACAAAAGAGGTCAGGCTAACCTCCTTGTTCAACAGCCATATAGACCAGGATTTTGATTGTACGGTTTCTTTGAAAGGATATGTGTCAGTCGGTGCTGCTGGATTTGAAGTAACCTGCTCAGCAACAGCAGGAACTTGTGAGCTGGCAACACAGCAGGCTTCCACTTGTTTGTCTGCTGCCATCAAGACGGTTCGAAAAATAGTGATGTAATTATCAGGCGGGTGTTAAAACAGTGAGTATGAAAACAAGTATTGTGTTATGGTTATTGTGTTGTGTAGCAAGGCTCTCGGCACAGGATCACATAGAGCATCAATTGGTCACTTATCGTGTAAAGTACAATCAGCTATTTGATCGGGGGAGTGATGTAAAAGAGTATGATGCAAAGCTATTACTGCAGGGTGAAAAATCATTGTTCACCATGAAGCGAAATGATAAAATTCAAAGTTCTTATCAATCGAATTATTTCGATGCGAGTCCGGATAGTTTGTTCACGGTCTACAAGGACTTTGAATCCAATTCTTTGTTGTTTGATTTTTTTCATCTGTATCAGGGAAATACTTTTTATGCAGATACACTGCATCCAATGGAGTGGAGGTTGGAAAGTGAGGAGAAAAAGGTGGAGGGTATACCATGCAAGCGAGCGACGGTTAGATTCAAGGGGAGGGATTATGTTGCTTGGTATGCCCCATCCATTCCAATTTCAAATGGGCCCTGGAAGTTGGGCGGCTTGCCTGGCTTGATTTTAGAGGCGGGTGATGTTCATGGGGAGTGGCATGCGGTATTTACACAAATGCGCGGACTGGATTTCATCGATTTTGGGTATTTCGAAAAACTGGTCAACAGGGGTGTTGCCAACTTTGCAACGTTTGTAAATGATATGAAAGAAGTTTTGAAGAGAATGAATGGCTCATTGTCGGTACAGGGAGATGCAGATTGTTTCACATGTGAAAGCAGGTCTCTGGTAAAGCTTTTCATGTGGGAAAAGATTGATTGATGAGGGGATTGTTCCTGGC
>JBEAYH010000192.1:0-9805 GCA_041159435.1 Bacteroidota bacterium
TCATCACACTGCCTAGAAAACACCGGTTCATTGAAAGTCTTTTTGAGAAAAGCTTTACAAGGGAGCTGATACATCATACCAGCATTCCTTTGATGTGTATCAGAAAAGAAGTAGCTGAAACAGTTGTTTAGAATTCAGCGCTCTTGGGTGTTCTGGGGAACGCAATCACATCCCTGATATTTGTCATGCCCGTAACAAAAAGCACCATGCGCTCGAATCCGAGTCCAAAGCCTGCATGCGGTACGGTACCAAATCTTCTTGTATCAAGATACCACCACAACTCTTCTTCAGAAACATGCATGTCTTTCATGCGCTGCGTAAGTTTATCCAAGCGCTCCTCTCTTTGTGAACCACCAACGATTTCACCAATGCCGGGAGCAAGGATGTCCATCGCTGCAACCGTTTTGCCATCGTCGTTCTGGCGCATGTAAAAGGCTTTGATGTCTTTTGGATAATTGGTAACAATGACAGGTTTTTTGAAATGCTTCTCCACAAGATATCTTTCGTGTTCACTTTGCATATCGATGCCCCATTTCACTTCGTATTGAAACTTCTTCTTTTTATATGCAGGTGAATCCAAGAGAATGTCAATCGCTTCTGTATACGTAATGCGCTCGAAATTGTTTTCCAATACAAAGCGCAATTTGTCGATCAGTCCCATGGGACTCCTTTTATCTGCAGGAAGTTGTTTTTCTTCATCTGCCAAACGCTGGTCAAGAAATTGCAAATCATCCATGTTGTTGTCCATCGCAAACTGAATGATGTATTTGATGAATGACTCTGCAAGATTCATGTTGTCTTCCAGATCATGAAACGCCATCTCAGGTTCAATCATCCAAAACTCTGCAAGGTGTCTGGTTGTATTTGAATTTTCTGCGCGGAAGGTTGGACCAAATGTATAAATCTCACCAAACGCAGTAGCACCAAGCTCTCCCTCGAGTTGTCCACTTACCGTAAGATGGGTGCTTCTACCAAAAAAATCTTCTTTGAAATCAACCTCATTGTTTTCATTTCGGGGAGGATTGTCAAATGGCAGTGTAGTAACACGAAACATTTCACCTGCTCCTTCTGCATCACTCGCAGTAACGATGGGCGTATGCAGATAAAGAAATCCTCTTTCGTGAAAGAATTTATGAATGGCAAATGCGAGGGAATGTCTCACACGAAAAACTGCACCAAACGTATTTGTTCTGAATCGCAAGTGAGCGATTTCTCTTAAAAACTCGAGACTGTGTTTCTTGGGCTGAAGCGGATATGCAGAAGCATCCGAATCACCCAGTACCTCCATTTCACTTGCAATCAATTCAACTGCCTGTCCCTTGCCCTGTGAAGCAACCAACTCTCCGGTAATTTTCAGGGCAGCACTGGTTGTGATGCGCTTCAAAGTATCGTCATCAAACTTTCCCAGTTCCAAAACAACCTGCAGGTTTAAATTGGTGGAACCATCATTCAGGGCAATGAACTGATTGTTCCTGAATGTTCTGACCCACCCCATTACAACAACCCCTTTTTGTCCGGGTGACTGCAGCAGAATTTCTTTGATTTTGATCCTTTTGTTGAACATATGCCACTTTTACGCTTGCAAAGGTACTAAATGGAGGGCCCAGCATGACCTAAATTTTTTTTGGGTTAACAAAAAAACCGTAACATTGCATACACAAAGAGGCCATTTAGTTACACCAGCCACTTTCTTTTCCACCTTAATTCATCCTTCGCATATCAACAATCCCATCAGGGTTATTATCAAATAAAACATATGTACGACATTTTACAGCTGAATGACATGCTTGTTCCGGAACTATTGGACATAGCCGAGCAACTCAAGATCACAGGAGCCAAGAAACTTGAAAAACAGGAACTTATTTATAAAATACTGGACAAACAGGCTGTCCTCAACAGTGCCGTTAAGGGCGGAGAGGCGAAAGACGAAAAGGGTGCCAAGAAGAAAAGAATTGTAAAGACAAGCACGGGTAATACAACCGAAGAGGCTATTGTTGAAAATGACCCGGAAAACACTACAGAGAAAAAACCCATCAAAAGAGGAAGACCTTCCATTCAGAAAGAAGAGCCTGTAAACGCAGAACAGGAAGAAACCAAGAAAGAGACAACTGAAGTTGGAGAACAAGAGGGACAAACAGGAGAAGACAACAGCGCCTCTAAACAACTTTTTCTCAAGAAAGAACCCGCATTTACAGTTGAGTTCGACGGAATTATTGAGGGAGAGGGTGTGTTAGAGATGATGCCGGATGGATATGGATTTTTGAGAAGCAGCGATTATAATTATTTGTCATCACCAGATGATGTATATGTGTCACCATCTCAAATCAAATTATTTGGAATCAAAACAGGTGATACAATCACAGGAACTGTTCGCCCTCCGAAAGAAGGTGAAAAATATTTTGCATTATTAAAAGTTGATACTGTCAATGGAAGATTGCCTGAAGAAGTGCGAGACAGGGTTCCGTTTGATTATTTGACACCTTTGTTTCCTTTTGAAAAATTCAACCTCTATACAAAGCCCGATATTTATTCCACCAGAATGATGGACCTCTTTACCCCACTGGGCAAGGGACAACGCGGATTGATCGTTGCCCAACCAAAAGTGGGTAAAACCATGTTGCTGAAAGAGGTTGCCAACGCAATCGCCACCAACCATCCCGAATGTTATCTCATGGTGGTATTGATCGATGAGCGTCCGGAAGAGGTGACTGATATGGAAAGAAGCGTAAAAGCAGAAGTGCTTGCTTCTACATTTGATGAGCCCGCAGAAAAACACGTGAAGGTTTCCACGATTGCCTTGCAAAAAGCAAAAAGATTGGTGGAGTGCGGACACGATGTAGTGATATTGTTGGATTCTATTACACGTCTCGCGCGTGCACACAATACCGTTGCTCCTTCATCCGGTAAAGTATTGTCGGGTGGTGTCGAAGCAAACGCCATGCAAAAACCAAAACAGTTTTTTGGTGCTGCGAGAAAAATTGAAAATGGTGGATCGCTCACCATACTTGCTACTGCACTGATTGACACAGGAAGCAAAATGGATGAAGTAATCTTTGAAGAATTCAAGGGTACTGGTAATATGGAATTGGCGCTCGACAGAAGATTAGCTAATAAGCGTGTATTCCCTGCAATTGATCTTACAGCATCATCAACAAGAAGAGAAGATTTGTTGTTGGATAAAGATGTTTTACAACGCATGTGGATCATCAGAAACCATATTGCTGACATGAACAGCGAAGAAGCTATGTCGTTGTTGATGAAACAAATGAAAGGAACCAAGGATAATTATGAGTTCCTGACCAGCATGAATAAATGATGATCGAAGTGTTATGGGCGTAGAAAAAATTTCTGTTGAAACATTTGTTGCCCATGCGAAATCTTATCCAGTCATCGACGTAAGAAGCGAAGCAGAATATGAACACGCTTGCATTCCCGGTGCGTGGAATCTTCCTCTTTTTAACAATGAAGAAAGAAAGATTGTCGGGACGATCTATAAACAAACATCCAGAGAGGAGGCAATCAAAAAAGGACTCGAATTTTTTGGTCCCAAGATGAAAGAAATGATTGCTTTCGTTGAGGAAAAGCTGCAAGCAAATCATCCATCAAACAAAACCCTGTTGGTACACTGTTGGAGAGGCGGCATGCGCAGTGCAGGTGTGGCCTGGCTATTAGATCTCTATGGATTCAAAGTATACACCCTGGTTGGAGGATACAAAGCCTACAGAAATTGGGTGTTAAAGATGCTGGATGAAAAACCAAGACTTAACATACTCGGCGGTTATACAGGTTCTGGAAAAACAATTGTTCTGAATGCATTGAGAAACATAGACCAAACAGTAATTGACCTGGAGGGAATTGCAGGACACAGGGGCTCGGCCTTTGGTAACATTGGGCTCCCCAAGCAACCCACACAGGAAATGTTTGAAAATAAACTGGCCGAGGAAATCGATGCAGCATTGAAAAAAGGAAATGAAAATTCAATTTGGCTGGAAGATGAGAGTCAGCGCATCGGCACCGTCAATATCCCACAGAATTTTTGGTTGCACATGAGAAAAAGTGATATTCATTTTCTGGATATCCCTTTTGAAAAAAGATTGGATTTTCTGGTTGATACCTATGGGAAGCTTCCGATGGATGAGTTGAAGTCCGCTACAGATCGAATTCAGAAGAAACTCGGTGGGCTTGAAACAAAAACGGCAATTGCGTATTTGGAAGAAAATAATATTCGTGGCGCATTTTCAATCTTGTTGAAATACTACGACAAGTTATATGACAAGGGATTGGAAAAAAGAGATGATCCGAAACCTTTGTTGAAAATGTATACCACACAACACGTAGATGCAAGCGAAAATGCATCGTTGTTAATTCAATAAAATGGAAAATATAAAGCTTACACAATATTCACACGGTGCAGGATGCGGTTGCAAGATTTCTCCGAAAATACTGGATGAGATTTTACATTCAAGTTTTAGCATGCCCGACAATGATCGGTTGATTGTGGGAAACCACAGCAAAGATGATGCAGCAGTATATGATTTAAAAAATGGTACTGCCCTGATATCCACAACCGATTTTTTCATGCCCATTGTAGACGATCCATTCAATTTTGGAAGAATTGCTTCTGCTAATGCCATCAGCGATGTATATGCAATGGGTGGCAACCCCATCATGGCCATAGCAATTCTCGGCTGGCCCATCAATGTAATACCGCCGGCAGTTGCTACAAAAGTGATCGAAGGAAGCAAAAGCATTTGCATCGAGGCTGGTATTCCTTTGGCAGGCGGCCACAGCATAGATTCTCCTGAACCGATTTTTGGGTTGGCGGTGAATGGTTTGGTGGATATCAAACACCTGAAACAAAACAATACTGCTCAAAAGGGGGATCTGTTGTTGCTCACAAAACCGATTGGTGTGGGTGTGTTGACGACGGCAGAAAAAAGGGGGATATTGAAAGAAGAACACAAAATGCTTGCGGCTCAACAAATGATGCAACTCAATAAAGTGGGATCGATGCTCGCGCGTGTCGAGGGGGTTCATGCTATGACAGATGTAACTGGATTTGGATTGTTTGGACACTTGATTGAAATGGCGGACGGGAGCGGACTCTCGGCAAAGGTTGATTTCAACAGCGTTCCATTGATAAGCAGCGATTTGATTGACTATGTAGATCAGGGTTCTGTTCCTGGTGGCACCAATAGAAACTGGGACAGCTACGGACACAGGGTGCAGGTTGGAAAAAAAGAGCGTGCAGATTTGTATAAAAACATATTGGCAGATCCACAAACCAGTGGTGGACTCTTAATTGCGGTAGGACAACAACAATACAACGAGGTTGTATCAATATTAAAAGAAGCTGGATTGGAAAATCATACAAATCCAATTGGAGAAATAGTGGCAAAAGATGTTGCTGCTGTATACGTTGGGTAAATCACCGCTGCAGGTTGTCTCTTGATTTGATTTTTTCGTGTGGAACCTCCGTTACAAGCTGAACGCCGGGGATCGTCCTCAATCTTTGCATCAAGTCGTTCAATTCGACAAGATCATTGTATGGATCCCGGATCAGCCAGATAAAGTCCAGGTGCTGCAATTCAGGCAACAGAAACTCACCTTCGTGTTTATTGCTGTATAGAAAATGTTCTTTGGATGTAATGGGATGAATAAATTCATACACCGTAAAAGAATAAGATCTTTTGTTTTTCTCCATTCCAATTTGCAAATCCAATGAAGTAGCAAAAGGAATATTCAATGTTTTTTCAACGTGCCAACAGAATTGGTAGTTCTTAAGTGGACAAGCAATTCCAAGGATTCTGGTATCCTCGAAAAAATCATCCGACATTCTTTCATCGTCGAGTTTTAGTTTCATCAGAAAACAATTTCAAAAGAAATTTCCTGGTCCTTTCTCAACACAAGCGCAGTTGTTTTGTCTCCTTTTTTAAATTTAGAAAGTGCTTGCATATATGCTTCAACAGATGGGGTTTTGTATTCCCCCAATTCTTTCACTATGTCGCCAGCAAGAATGCCTGCTTTTTTAGCTGGACGATTATCCGAAACACCGTCAACCCTTACACCGTTTCCACTGTATGAATAATCGGGCATGATGCCCATAGAAACACTAAACCTTGCGGAGGTAGTTGTTTGTGTTTCTCGGGTTTTTGTAAATGCAATTTTTTGTGCAGGCTTGTCAAGCTCTATCATCTGCTGAATAAACTGCACCACCTTGGCCATGCCGAGATAATTGATTTTATCTGCATCATCGCTTGGTTTGTGATAATCTGTATGGAGTCCTGTGAAAAAGAACAGGACCGGAATATCTTTCCTGTAAAAAGATGTATGGTCGCTTGGTCCCGTCCCGCTTGAATCGTATTTAATTGCAAACGGCTTATCCTTTACTGCATCAATTATGTTTTTCCAGGAAGGAGAAGTTCCATATCCACCCAGTGTGATGCTGTTTGTGCTATCATTCATTCTTCCCACCATATCCATGTTGATCATATAATTAACCGAATTCAATGAGATGGTTGGGTTTTCGACAAAATATTTGGATCCATTCAGTCCAAGTTCCTCTGCTGAAAAAGCTATGAAGAGGTAATTGAATTTTTTTTGTTTTGATTTTTTAAGGATTGATGAAAGTTCAATGAGCGAAGATGTTCCGCTCGCGTTGTCGTCTGCTCCATTGTGTATAGAAGGAACGCCTCCTTTGATCATAGAGTTTCCATCTTCACCATATCCAAGATGGTCTAGGTGTGCACCGATCACTACAGTCAGTGGTGCTCCATTATCAACATACCCAACAACATTTCTTGCGTTTCTGATTTTCGGTGAGAATGAAACACTGGACGCTATATGGTAGGTAGATGTAAGATCTGTGAGGTGTTTATCCAGCGCTGATTTTTTTAGATAAACAACAGGGATGGGGGTTTGCTCTGATCTGTCTTTCCCGTTGAAAGCAATGATATCTTGTCCGGCAGAATTAAAAAAAACAATCGCACTTGCTTGTTTATTTTTTGCGTTCTTTATTTTTTCTGTCAACAGGTTGTTTAAATCGAAGTGTGGGTTTTCTTTGTTCTCTTCCAATGCGTCTGCCAAATCAATCAACCATGGTTGGTTAGATTCATGAATGGACGGAGAGGCATCACCCGAGAATGATCCGTTGGAAGAATTGGATAAAACCTCGAAGTCTATTCCAACCCTAAGCGTTTTCTCGTTTATTTTAAGAACGGTTGACCCTTCAACCATCCTTCCGTCATTGATAGAAAAGGGTTGAAAGAATCCATCGCTGCCCTTGGGGAGAATCCCGTTTTTTTTGAATTGCTCAGCAATATAGGCGGATGCTTTTTGCTCACCCAGATCACCCGCTCTTCTTCCTTGGAGTTCATCAGAAGCTAGAAAATAAGTATGCTTTTGAAGGGTGTTTACAAGCTTTTTATGCTGTTTTTGTGCGTATCCAACCGAGGAAATCAACATCAATCCGAATAAAATCCTAACCATCTGTGCTGTTTTTTGCGAAGTTAGTACAATCGCCCTTTTTACCGCTTTCGTAATACGACACCCTTTGTTTGGTGCTACATTTGTGTTTTATCTTTTGTGAGCAGAAACCCCCATATAGTACTCATAGGCAATCCCAACAGTGGGAAAAGTTCTGTTTTCAATCATTTGACCGGGTTGAGGCAGAAGGTTGGAAATTTTCCGGGGGTTACCGTCGAGAAAAAATCAGGAACTTTCCGGCTTACAGGAAAAGAGGAGTTTGTTGTAACGGATTTGCCTGGAACATACAGCCTTTACCCAAGGCGCAGCGATGAGTGGGTTTCATACAAACAACTTATGTCTCCATCAAAGGGTGAGGAAATTGACCTCGCCGTTGTGGTAGCAGATGCGACGGCATTAAGAAGAAGTCTTTTGTTTGTATCACAGGTGATAGATTTAAAAATTCCTGTGGTGGTGGCGTTGACCATGAATGATATTGCCAAAAAGCGTGGAATTAAAATCAACACCGTTGAGTTGTCGAGAGAGATGCAGGTGCCTGTGGTGAATGTCAATGCAAGAAGCGGAAAAGGAATAGAAGATTTAAAAACAACCCTGACACAGGTGTTGGGAAACACAGCAATAGCAAAAGATTTTTTTCCTGTTGGGTCACTTGCTGCAGATGCGGTAAACGAAGCAAAAGAAATATTACCCACATCGAGCGATTATTCAGTGATCCACCACTTGATCAACCACGAGTCTTTTGATCTCCCTGTTTCTATTCAAGAGAAGATTGAGAATATAGAAAGGAAATATGATTTTAATCATACTAAAATCCAGGCGGAAGATATTCAACAGCGGTACAAGAGAATCCGGCAGGTTATTCAGAAAACAGTCAGCGAGGAAAGCATAGAATCGAGAAAACAGTTTTCGGAAAAACTGGATGCCTTCTTTTTGCACAGAACTTGGGGTTCTTTGATCATGGGCGTGGTGTTGTTTCTGTTGTTCCAAAGCGTGTTTTTGGTTGCTGAATATCCGATGAATGCCATTGAAGAAGGGATGGGAATGTTGACGGGGTATTTAAACAGTGTGCTCCCGAAAACCTGGTATGCAGATTTGTTGATCAATGGTGTATTGGCTGGGTTGGGTGGAATCGTTGTGTTTGTGCCACAGATCATGATTTTATTTGGGTTGATTACACTCTTGGAGGATACGGGATACATGGCGAGAATCAGTTTTTTAACCGACAGGGTAATGCGCAGGGTTGGATTGAACGGAAAAAGTGTGATGCCGATGGTGGGTGGATTTGCTTGTGCTGTTCCAGCTATCATGAGCGCAAGAAATATTGAGAACAAAAAAGAGAGATTGCTGACCATCATGGTTACTCCCTTTATGAGCTGCAGTGCGCGATTGCCTGTGTTCACTATTTTGGCAGCGATGGTTGTGCCGAATGAAAAACTTTTTGGGGTTTTGAGTATACAAGGACTTGTATTGATGTGTTTATATGTATTTGGGGTGGTGATTGCCATGTTGGTTGCATATGTTTTAAACATTTTTATCAAGATGAAAGAGAAAAGCTTCTTCATCCTTGAGCTTCCTATTTACAAACAACCACGATGGAATAATATTTTTATCACAATGATAGAAAAAGCAAAAGTGTTTGTTTTTGATGCCGGTAAGGTGATCATGGTTATATCACTGTTGTTGTGGGGATTGAGTTCTTTTGGTCCATCTGACAAGAGAAGCAATATTCAACAAACGTATGCTGATAAAATACAGCAAGATCCTCTCCATGCTGTTCAATATGAAAGAGAGCAATCAGCAGCGTTGTTAGAGCATTCTTATGCTGGTATTTTAGGCAGGGCAATTGAGCCAGCAATAGAACCATTGGGATATGATTGGAAAATAGGTATTGCGTTGATCACATCTTTTGCTGCAAGAGAGGTTTTTGTGGGAACGATGGCAACATTGTATAGTGTGGGGGAAGCTGAGTCTGATTCGGGTGAGACATTGACTGCAAAAATGCAATCTGCTAAGAGGGCAGATGGGTCGATGGTGTATACCAGAGCAACTGGGTTCTCTTTATTGATATTTTATTTGCTTGCGATGCAGTGTATGAGTACGCTTGCGGTTGTAAAAAGGGAGACAGGCTCTTGGAAGTGGCCTGTAATACAATTGTTGTACATGACAGCCCTGGCATACTTATTTAGTTATGTGGCTTATCAGATTTTTATTTAATTGAGCACATTTATATTGATCAATTCGTTTCGCAATTGTTCTGGAGATTGAAAGTGAATAGAAGTGATTCCGCAGGATTCTGCGGCCTTTATATTTCTCAGGTTAT
>JBEAYH010000207.1:0-9095 GCA_041159435.1 Bacteroidota bacterium
ACATATTTGTGCTATCCTTGTCCTCCTTTCATATTATACTTTTTGATAATTTATTGGTGGGCTAGGATTTACTTCCTAAAATTTTGAAAGAAGTTGGAAAACAAGAGCTTATTTATAAAATATTGATTTACAATATATTATAATCAATTTGTGGACTCATAACTCCGAATAAGCAGGTTAAAAATGTCCCAAAAGTTTTCAACAAGGGGCAAAAATTATTTTGTACTGTGGCGGCAATTTGTAATTTAGTGCAAGAATTTAATGGGTTAGTAAGTACTAAAGGGTCGGCTTCTGCTGGCCCTTTGGTTTTTTCAACCGTTAACTGTTAACGGTTAACAGTTGACAGATAAAAAAACACGTATTCACTGTCTTTTACTTCAATAAAAAAAATACTGCGCGCTAACTTCACTTCATGAGTAAAATCAAAAAAGCTTTCTTCTGTAAAAATTGCGGACATGAATCTGCGAAGTGGGCAGGTAAATGTCCTGCTTGCAATGAATGGAACACATTCACAGAAGAAATCATTCACAAAGAAAAATCAAACAAAGAAAATTGGAAGTCCACTCCAACTGGTGAATCCAAATCAGTTGTGCTGAATGAAATCATCAGCGAAGAAAAAAATCGCATCATCACCAAAGACGATGAACTGAATCGCGTATTGGGTGGTGGAATTGTACCTGGAAGTTTGGTATTGGTAGCAGGCGAACCTGGTATTGGAAAATCAACTTTATTTCTGCAAGATGCATTGATGATGCATGAGTCAAGAGTGCTGTACATCAGTGGAGAAGAAAGTGAACAACAAATAAAAATGCGTGCCAACAGAATCAACATTGCGCATGATGAATTTTTTCTGTTGACTGAAACATCGACCCAGAGTATATTTCAAGAGATCAAGAAAATTCAGCCACAACTGGTTATCATTGACTCTATTCAAACTTTGCAATCACCCTATATCGATTCTTCACCAGGCACCATCTCACAAATCAGAGAATGCACTGCAGAGTTTCAACGCTTCGCGAAAGAAACACAAACACCTGTTTTTTTAATTGGACATATCACAAAAGATGGAAGCATCGCTGGTCCAAAATTACTGGAGCACATGGTTGATACTGTTCTTCAATTTGAAGGAGATCAACATTATGCTTACAGAATTTTAAGAACAACCAAAAACAGATTTGGATCTACTGCTGAATTGGGTATTTATGAAATGACTGCAACAGGCATGAAACCAGTCAACAATCCATCAGACATTCTCATCAATCAAAAAGAAGAACAACTGAGTGGCATCGCAATTGGTGCTACGATGGAAGGAATGCGTCCTTTGCTGATTGAAGTGCAAGCTTTGGTTACACCATCTGTGTATGGAACTCCGCAACGCACTGCAAGTGGATTTGATCTAAGAAGATTGCAATTGTTGTTGGCAGTGTTGGAAAAAAGAGGTGGATTTCATTTCGGCACAAAAGATGTATTTGTAAACATTGCAGGTGGATTAAAAATTGAAGACCCTGCGATTGACCTTGCCATGGTTTTTGCACTGCTGAGCTCTTATGAGGATATTCCTCTTTCGCAAAAAATCTGTTTTGCGGGTGAAGTGGGACTCTCCGGCGAAATCAGGGCGGTGAACCGGGTCGACCAGCGTATTTCAGAAGCAGCAAAACTTGGATTCGAAACCATCGTCATCAGCAAATACAACCGGATGGCAGAAAAACACAAAGACATCAAGGTTCAATCAGTAGCACTGATTGAAGAGGTATACAGAACCCTGTTTAAATAAACATGCATGGGATTGGCCAACGATCTCAAGGAAGCACTGGTGCATCTGTTTTTCCCGCAAATATGTCCAGGTTGCCAATCAGACATTGTCAACAGCCAACAACTCATCTGCAGTGATTGCATGGGCACACTTCCCTTTACGGGATTTCCGGAAATTCCCGGCAATCCGGTGGAGAAATTATTCTGGGGAAGATCTTTGATCAAACATGCAAGCAGCATCTTTTATTTCATCTCCGACACGCCACTTCAACAGATCATCCACCATATCAAATACAAGAACAACCCTGCACTTGGAATCTATATGGGTTCAATCATGGGTACAGCATTGAAAAAAATATACTCAAAGGAGAAGATTGATCTGATGATTCCCATGCCCCTTCATCCCAAAAAACAATACGAAAGGGGATATAACCAGGCAAGCCTTTTGTGCAAGGGCATCAGCGAAACATTGAATATTCCTTATCGTGAAGATCTACTGCTTCGACAATTCAACACAGACACACAAACCAAAAAATCCAGGATTGAAAGATGGGAGAATGTTGCAGATGCATTTCAATTACACGAAGCAACATGCATGCAAGACAAACATATCTTGTTGATTGATGATGTAATTACCACCGGTGCTTCAACAGATGCCTGCGCAGAAATTCTTTTGCAAAAAAAGGCTGCATCTGTTTCCATCTGCAGCCTCGCTTATACGATTTGATCGGATGATTATTTCAGGTACTTGGTAATCTGCTCATCCATGGGATTCACTTTGCTTGGATATACATTGATCAATTGTCCCTTTTCATCCAATAAAAACTTGGTGAAATTCCATTTGATCTCTGCATCCATCACACCATTTTCAGTCTTTGAAGTCAGCCACTTGAACAGCGGATGTGTATCATCGCCTTTCACAGAAACCTTTTCTGCCATGGTAAATGTTACGCCATAATTTTTCTGACAAAATGCGTTGATCTCAGCATTGCTGCCTGGTTCCTGTCCACCGAAATTATTCGCAGGAAATCCAACAATCACCAACTTGCTTTTGTACTGCTCATACAATTTCTCAAGATCAGCGTATTGAGGAGTATACCCACATTTGGAAGCAGTGTTTACAACCAAGATTTTCTTGCCTTTGAATTTTGAAAAATCGATGGTACCTCCATCAATCGAAGGAACCTTGAACTTGTGAATGGATCCTGTGGGCGCCATCAGTATCGACATAAGAGCAATGAGTAAATATTTCATGATAAATTGATTTGTCTCCTAAAATAACAAGCTTCTATCTTATTTGTTCAATTAACTTTACACCATGTTATTTTCAGCCATTCCGGGTCAGCATGAAGTGAAAGAAAAACTGGTGCAGCTGGTAACCAATAACCGTTTGAGCCATGCACTGTTGTTTTTGGGGAAAGAAGGCAGCGGAGCCCTGCAACTGGCCACTGCACTTGCCCAATACATCGTTTGTGAAAACAAATCAAACGATGCCTGCGGTGCTTGTCACTCGTGCAAAAAAGCATCTGCACTCATGCACCCCGACATACATTATTCGTATCCCACCATTACAAAGACCGGCATCGATAAACCAGTTTGTACCGACTTCATAGAGGAATGGAGAAATTTCAATCAGGAGAACCCATATGGCAATGTATATGACTGGCTGCAAACCCTGGATGCAGAAAACAAACAGGGCAATATCACCGCTCATGAATGCGAAGACATCCTTCACAAATTGAATCTAAAAAGTTTTGAAAGCGGATATAAAATATTGATTCAATGGATGCCAGAGTATTTGGGCAATGTTGGAAACAAATTATTGAAACTGATTGAAGAGCCCCCTGCTCAAACCCTGTTCATTTTGGTGGCAGAGGATGAATCCAAGATATTGCCTACCATTCTTTCAAGAACACAACTGATCAAAATCAACCGTGTTGCCACCAACGATATTCATTCGTGGTTGATGGAAACATTGAGTGTGCCAAAAGATAAAGCAATTGCTATTGCACCTTTGGCTCAAGGCAATCTCAGAGAGGCCATGCATTTGCTGCACCATGGTGATGAGAATTGGCAGGACCTGCTACGTGATTGGTTAAATGCCATCATCAAGAACGGTCCGGGTGCACAAGTAAAATGGGTGGATGAGATGGGTAAAATAGGAAGGGAAAAACAAAAACAGTTCATCGGCTACTTCATCCATCTTTTGTCCATCTCCATCAGGATATCGAACAATGAGATTCCGCATGATATCGCGGAAAATGAAATTGATTTTTCTCAACGTTTGCTCAAACTCGCAGATACTGCACAAATTCAATCCATGGTCGAAGAGTTGGATAAATCGATCTATTATATAGAGCGGAATGCCAATCCCAAGATGCTGTTCATGGCCCTCGGCATCAAATTTTACCATATTATTAAAGATAAAATGGTAATTTTGATCAACTAGTGATGACGGTTGGTGCGGGAATTGGTTTGCCATAAGAAGCTTTTTATACCTTATATATCGTGTTGCACGGACTTGTGATACTTCAAAAATAACTTCCTCAAACCCTCCTCCCTGCTGATCTTACATCCATGATGTGGAACTCGTTTCCATTTTAAACACAGTATATGGGATGCAGCTCATGCGGAACAAAAGACGGAAAACCAAGCGGTTGTAAAAGCAACGGCGGGTGCAGCAGCGGCGGATGCAATCGCCTGAATGTGCATGACTGGTTGGCAAACCTGCCATTTACAGACCCTGCAGTTTCATGTAAAATTGTAGAAATCAGCTTCAACAACGGAAGCAGAAAAGATTATTTCAAAAACACAACCCTTCATCATTTTAACAAGGGTGAAATGGTAAGTGTGGAGGGAGTTAGCGGATTTGATGTAGGCATGGTCAACCTCAGTGGCGAGCTGGTGCGCCTTCAACTCAAGAAAAAAAGAATCCCCGAAGACAGCGCAGAAATCAAAAAAATTCTTCGCAGATCAACAGAAGTAGATCTCCAAAAATGGAATGAAAGCAAATCAAGGGAACGTGAAGTGCTTGCAAGAGCGAGGGCCATCGCCAAACAACTGAAACTGGTAATGAAAATATGTGAAGTGGAGATTCAGGCTGACGGCAGAAAGGCAACCTTTTTTTATACAGCAGAGGACAGGGTTGATTTCAGAGAACTCATCAAGATCTATGCGAATGATTTCAAAGTAAAGGTGGAGATGAAACAAATTGGTGCGCGTCAGGAATCTGCAAAAGTGGGTGGAATCGGCAGTTGCGGTAGAGAACTCTGTTGCAGCAGCTGGTTGAACGAATTTAAAAGCGTCACAACCGCGATGGCACGTTACCAAAACCTCAGCATCAACCAGACCAAACTGAGTGGTCAGTGCGGAAGATTGAAATGCTGCCTCAATTATGAATTGGATACCTACTTAGATGCATTGCAACATTTTCCTGACCATGCAGATGTTTTGCAAACCGCCAAGGGAAATGCGCAGCTCATCAAAAAAGATATTTTCAAAAACCTGATGTGGTATACATTGCCCGACAGCAATAAACAATACCCATTGTCTATTGAAACCGTCAAAAAAATCAAGTCACTCAACAGCAAAGGCATCTTCCCTGAAGAATTGGAAACGGAGGAAGTAGCAACTACGAGCAAAGCAAAAGAACCTGAACCTCAATTTGTGGATGTGGTAGGACAAATCAGTCTTCGTTCTCTTGAAAGAAATGCTCAGAAGAGAAGAGGGACAAGAGAGAAGGGTCAAGGGACCAGACAACAGCCGGGAGCAAGGAATGAGGGGCAAGGTTCGAGAGACAAGGGACAGGGAATGAGACAACAGTCAAACAGACCTAACGATAGAAGAGATAACAGAGGACCCAAACCACAGGGGAAGCAAATAAAATTGAATCGAAACGATCAAGGAAGCCCCCGTGACCAGGCATAAAATTTCCGCTGTCTTTTACACCTGCCAATCGCTTCAACCTGCTTTCATATAAATCACCCAGTGTTCCGGCAATGGCAATTGCCAAAGAAAGGATCATCATATCATAAGAGAAATTCCATTTCAGCACCGCGAAGAGATTGATCAATCCAACACTTAATACAATACCGCCAATGGTCCCTTCCCATGTTTTTTTGGGAGACCATTTTGAAAGAGGATTCTTTCCAATCATTGAACCAACCACGTATGCCATGGTATCATTGATCCATATGCCAAATACAATCAACAATGTGATCATGTGTCCGCTGAAAGTGGACAAGGCCTCCGCAAACATGCTTTCACTTTCACCTGCATTCCAAATCCACCCGCTTCGCAAATTCACCAGCAATATGAGTGAAACGGAAACATATGCAAATCCTTTTAACATGGAAAGTATACCTGTTTGCCTAAAATTTCGATCCCATAACAAATGAACAAGGATAAGTATGAAAGAAGCACGCATCAACCAGGCTCCGATCATCGAAACTGCTATTCCGCCCAATTGCATGTTATGAGAAGTTGACATCATCATAGCACTCCATCCCAATAATGGGAAATGCATTTTCTTCCACCATGGTTTTGTTGATAATCCTTCATGGATTTTCTCTGCAAGCTGCAGGTATTCTTTCCAGGCACCTGCATGCACAATTGAAAACAGGATAAAAAAACTCCATTCATTCCACAGAAGTCCAGTCAGCATCACAACTGCATACACAACAGCAGTTTTTGTTCTGGTGGCAAAAACCTTAGGATCGAATGCCATCGGCAGATTTTTTAAAATAGGAGAAAAGATAGATCAATGCACCCAACGCTACAATACCCCACCAAATGGGATACTTATCTTCTGAAAGATCAGTGATGGGAAGTCCCTTCATGCGGAGATAATAAATTTGAAAGACCCCCATCGCATTGTTCAGAAAGTGTGCAATGACGACCATCCAAATACTTTGGGTATAAGCAAATAAAAGTCCAAGTACAATCGACAACGCAACCCTTGACAAAAATCCGTAAAATGAAAAATGTATGGCACTGAACAACAATGATGTGATCAGAATGCTGGTCCACATCTGTCCTGTAGCCCGATACATCATATTTTGAAATCCGCCACGAAAAAAAACTTCTTCAAACAATGCTGGTGCAAGTGCCATTACAAGCAAAGCAATAACCAAATCTCCTGTCCCGTTCATGATAGACATCAACTCCACTTGCCGCATGTATGAGTCCTCCATCGACTTTGCATAGACTTTTAGTTGATCAGTCAAGGGAATCATTTCATTGAGTGTAGCAAGTGAGCCTGACAAAAGAATGGTGATACCCATGAGTAAACATCCCCAAAACAATGTGGATGATTGTATCTTTTTATGAAATCCTATGAATACAAATGGTTTTCTGCTAATGAGCCAGGCAGTAAAGATGGCAGGAATAAAAAAAATGCATGCTGCTAAAATGGTTTGTGCCAATCGGATGAATTGCACGTTGGCAGGATTCGCCAGTGCCAATTGGAAATCCTCTTGTTGTCCTCCCCCACTGATTTTCCATGCAAGCATCGCTATCAGACTGCCCAATACCATCCCTGCACCCATCAGTAAAATCAGGATAAACAATCCCATTTTTTCATTGATTCCCCCCACCGACTCCTTTTGATTTGACATAGTTGATGTTTTATGAATGGACAAGCACCAAGTGCTTAACTTTGCACGGTTTACATGATAAAGATAGGCAACATAATATTACCCGATTTCCCATTGCTGCTTGCACCCATGGAAGATGTAAGCGATCCGCCTTTTCGTGCCGTATGCAAAAAAAATGGAGCCGATTTGATGTTCACTGAATTCATCAGCAGTGAGGGATTGATCCGCGATGCCATCAAAAGCAGACAAAAACTCGACATATTTGAAGAAGAACGTCCGGTGGGCATTCAAATTTTTGGAGGTGATGAAGAAGCCATGGCGATCAGTGCAGAAATTGTAAATACAGTTCATCCTGATTTACTAGACATCAATTTTGGCTGTCCAGTCAAGAAAGTGGTTTGCAAAGGTGCAGGTGCTGCCGTTTTGAAAGACATTGATTTGATGGTCAGGCTGACGAAAGCAGTGATCAAATCATCTGCAGTTCCGGTTACCGTAAAAACAAGACTGGGATGGGATTTTGACAGCATCAATATTTTGGAGGTGGCAGAGCGCTTGCAAGATATCGGAGTTCAGGCGTTGTCCATACATGCAAGAACCAGAAGTCAGTTGTATAAAGGAGATGCTGATTGGAGCTGGATAGCAAAGGTCAAAGAAAATCAACGCATCACCATTCCCATTTTCGGCAATGGCGATATTGATTCACCCGAAAAAGCATTGGAATACAAAAACAGATACGGCGTGGATGGGATCATGATTGGAAGAGCTGCGATTGGTTATCCTTGGTTTTTCAGAGAAGTGAAACATTATTTTGCCACAGGAGAAAAACTAGAGCCCCCTACGCTGGATGAAAGAATGGAAGTGATCATGCATCACCTGCGCGCATCCATGGCTTGGAAGGGACCTAAGCTGGGTATTCTTGAAATGCGCAGGCATTACGGTAATTACCTGAAGGGAATTCCAAATATCAAACCCATTCGAAATAAACTTGTAACTGCGAACAGTGTTGAGGAAATTGAGGAAGCATTGGGTTGTGTTGTCGGTTAACAGATAACAGTTGACGGTTAACCGTTAACAGTTAACTGTTAACATCTTTTAATAAATCAAACCAATAATAAAACAAAATGAGTCCACAGGAAAAATTCAATGCACTTACAGACATCATGCCACAGCCTTCCGGTTCAAAAGGAATTTATAAATCATGCATTGCAGTTGGAAACATCGTATATACATCTGGACATGTTCCTTTCGATACAGCAGGCAATAGGATCAAAGGAAGAGTTGGAGACAACATGACTACAGAAGAGGCTAAGGATGTTGCGAGAAACGTGGGAATCTGCATTTTGCAATCACTGATCAATGCTTATGGCAGCCTTGACAACATCAAACGGGTGGTGAAAATACTTGGCATGGTGAACGCCATACCAGCATACGCTGAACATCCGATTGTGATTAATGGCTGCAGTGAACTCTTTAGAGAAATTTGGGGAGAAGATCATGGAGTCGGCGCAAGAAGCGCAGTAGGCATGGGCTCTCTTCCAGATCACGTTCCAGTAGAGATCGAAGCAATATTTGAATTAAAATAAAATCAATGCATTACTCCCAACTTGATTCTCCCTGCCTCATGGTCGATCCAATCATTGTTAAAAAAAATATCAATGAGATGATCAGGATGATTGGAGATGCGAACAGGCTTCGTCCACATATCAAAACACATAAAACAGCTGAAGGAATTCAAATGATGGTGGAAGC
>JBEAYH010000022.1:0-4187 GCA_041159435.1 Bacteroidota bacterium
GCATTATCCAAAAGAAAGGTCTCCCCATCAAAAGCTTACATTTGGCAGATATACTGGCCAGCGGTTATTGACATTCTTATGGCATATTGGTTAATCAAATCTGAACCTTTCAAGTATTCATGGGACCAATTCGTGAAAGATGGTTCTACTTTTTGGGATGGTGTTCGTAATTATGGGGCCAGAAACAATCTGCGTTCCATGAAAAAAGGCGACCTGGCCTTTTTTTACCACAGCAATGAAGGATTGGAAATTGTAGGTATTGCCAAGGTAATCAAAGAATCCTACCAGGATCCCACAACCGATGAAACCGCTTGGTTGGCGGTCGATTTCAAACCCCACAAAAAACTAAAGAAACCTGTTTCACTTGCTCAGATCAAGGCAGAAAATTCGCTTGCCAATATGGCTTTGATGCGATTGGGAAGACTCTCTGTACAGCCTGTTTTAGAAAAAGAATGGAAGATTGTCATGAAAATGGCAGGGGAATCTGTTGATTGATTTTTTACCCGTTTCTTCTCGCTTGAAATACTTGATTTCATTGAGTTTTACACAATTTTTCGTGGATAAATCTTGGCCTCTTTTTTATTGATTTTACCCCCTAAAAAGAGTAAATTTGTTAGTATATTTTTATTACTAACAAGACCCATTTAAACTTCAATGGAAGATCAACTTTTACCGGAGCAAACCAACGATAACAACAGAATCATTCCCATCAATATTGAGGAGCAAATGAAGTCAGCCTACATTGATTACTCCATGAGTGTCATTGTGGGAAGAGCACTTCCAGATGCAAGAGACGGATTGAAACCTGTTCACCGCAGAATTCTCTTTGCCATGAATGAACTTGGCATGGACTATAACAAGCCAACCAGAAAATGTGCCAGGATTGTCGGTGAAGTACTTGGTAAATATCATCCACATGGAGATACTGCTGTATATGATGCGTTGGTGAGAATGGGACAGGAATGGAATACCCGTTATCCAACCATTGATAAACAAGGAAATTTTGGTTCACCAGATGGTGAAGGGCCTGCTGCAATGCGTTATACAGAAGCAAGATTGCAACGCATGGCTGGTTTCATGATGGATGATATAGACAAAGAGACAGTTGATTATCAATACAACTTCGACGATTCGCTGGAAGAGCCGACTGTATTGCCAACCAGAATACCTCATTTATTGATCAACGGAAGCAGTGGTATTGCCGTAGGGATGGCCACCAACATGCTCCCACACAATCTGTCTGAGGTCATCGATGGCTGCATTGCTTACATTGATAACAGAGAAATTACAGTTGATGAATTGATGCAACTTGTCAAAGCACCGGATTTTCCAGGTGGCGGTGTGATTTATGGAATGGAAGGAGTTAAATCTGCTATGCACACCGGAAGGGGCAGGGTAGTGCTCAGAGGAAAAGTTTCAATCGATACAAAAGCCAACGGCAGAGAACAAATCATCATCACAGAAGTTCCTTATCAGGTAAGCCGTGATGCGTTGACTGCTCGAATTGGACAGCTGGTGATAGAGAAACAAATTGATGGCATCACGCATGTCAACAATGAATCCAATGAAAGTGAAGGAACAAGAATTGTAATTGATATTCGAAAAGATGCAGTAGCCGGAGTGATTGTCAATCAGCTCTATAAGTTCACAGATCTTCAAACATCCTATGGCATCAACAATGTCGCATTGGTAAAAGGCCGACCAAGGGTGCTTAGCTTGAAAGATCTTATTTCAACTTTTATTGAGTTTCGTCACGACGTGGTCGTTAGAAGAGCAAAATATCAATTGAAGGAAGCTGAAAAGAAAGCACATATACTCCAAGGATATTTGATTGCACTTGATAATTTGGATGCAGTCATAGAGCTGATCAGAAAAGCAGCCAATCCTGAAATTGCGAAAGAAGGATTGATGTCCAGTTTTGGTATGAGTGAAATTCAGGCCAAGGCAGTGCTTGAATTGAGATTGCAGCGACTCACTGGAATGGAGATTGAAAAGATCCGCGAAGAATACAATGAGATCATGAAATTGATCGCCGGACTCCAAGAATTGTTGTCAAACGAGGGCATGAGATATGACTTGATCAAAAGTGAATTGATGGAAGTCAAGGATAAATTTGGTGATGAGCGTCGTACAGAAATTACCTACCTCGACAATGAGGTGAGAATGGAAGACCTGATCAAGGAAGAAGATGTTGTCATCACTGTTTCTCATTTGGGTTATGTAAAACGTACTTCTGCAGATGAATACAGGTCTCAAAAAAGAGGCGGAAGAGGGTCAATTGGGGGCAAGACAAGAGAAGAAGATTATATAGAGCATTTGTTTGTTGCATCAACGCACCACACACTTTTGTTCTTTACTGAAAAAGGAAGATGTTATTGGTTGAAAGTATATGAAATACCAGAGGGCGAGAAGCAAAGCAAAGGAAGAGCCATTCAAAATTTGATGCAATTGCCCACTGATGATAAAATCAGGGCCATCATCGATGTCAAGAATTTACAGGACGAATCATTTGTAAACAATCATTTCATCTTACTCTGCACCAAGCAAGGCATCATCAAAAAAACTGAATTGGCTGATTTCAGTCGTCCGCGTGCTACAGGTGTAAATGCTATAACCATCGTAGAAGGCGATCAGTTGCTGGATGCAAAATTAACCGACGGTAAGTGTGAGGTAATGCTTGCGGTTAAATCAGGAAGAGCCATTCGTTTCCCTGAAGAAAAAGTAAGACCAACCGGAAGGGGAGCCATCGGTGTTGCGGGTATTGAAGTGGATGATGCAAAAGACGAAGTAGTTGGAATGATCTGTGTAAATGTAGAAGACAAATCAAGGACCGTCCTGGTAGTTTCTGAAAAAGGCTATGGCAAAAGAACACAGATTGATGAATACCGTATAACCAACAGGGGAGGAAAAGGCGTCAAGACGATCAGCGTTACAGAAAAAACTGGTAATTTGGTTGGAATACTAGATGTAGTAGAAACAGAAGACCTGATGATTACATGTGAGTCTGGTGTTACGATTCGAATGAAGATTGCCGAAATCAGTGAGCAGGGAAGAGCAACACAAGGAGTGAAATTGATAAGATTGGATGATGATGATGCCATTGCAGCAATCACTACATTGAGTGAGGTAACGGAAGAGGAGGAAAATACTGAAGGTGAAAACAACAATGAAACGCCAACAACAGAGACAAATTAAAATTCTATACAAAACAACAAAAATGAAAAAAATCCTCTTTTCGGTTTTCTCATTGTTTGCATTGTTGATGGCAAACGGACAAAACCTAACCAAGGTTAAGGATGCGATCACTGCTAAAAAATATGCAGAAGCCAATACCCAATTGGATGAAATGATCAACAATCCTAAATACCAAAAGAATGCTGATCTGTTTTACTTGAAAGGAAAAGTATTCAGTGAAATTTCAGTCGATACAAACCTTGCAAAAAATTATCCCAATGCAGTTGAGACATCGCTGGAGAATTTCAAAAAAGCTGCTTCCATGGATAACAACAAGTTTACCATGACTGTAACATTGGAAGGAGCACAGGCTTTGTTCAATATTTATGCCATCCCTTACAACAAAGGTGTAAAAGAATTAGATGCGAAAGAATATGACAAATCATTGAAATCGCTGCAATTGGCTGATTTGTCTGGCAGATTCATTTTCGAAAGGGGACTCGGATTGTCACCACTTGACACCAATCTTACTTTTTACACTGGCTTTGCTGCTTTGCTGGCTGGTAAAGAAGATGTGGCTGCAGATTATTTCACCAAATTAGCAAATGTAAATGTTGCTGAAAAAGGATTTGAAGATGTATACAAGAATCTCATCATCTATCATTTCACTAAAAACAATATTGCAGAATTTGAAAAATACCGTGCACAGGGTCTCAAACTGTATCCGAAAGAAGAGTATTTCACCTATGATGAGGTGATGTTCATCAATGATATGAAAGACAAGGAAGAGAAAATGAAAAGAATAGAGGCGAAGGTTGCAAGTGATCCCAAAAACATTGATGCATTGTCAATTCTCACTGAAATTCTTTTCGGACGTTTGTTTGATTTGGAAAATCCTTACTATAAAAACGAAGCAGATTATGAAGCTGCTGAAACAAAACTGGTTGGTTTGTACAATCAAATGTCTGTTGCGAGTCCAGAAGATGGACTCATGCCATTCAATGCAGGAGTTG
>JBEAYH010000064.1:0-2610 GCA_041159435.1 Bacteroidota bacterium
ACACCGGTGGGGCCCAGGAAAATGAAGGTTCCAATTGGTTTTTTGGGATCCTTCAATCCAACCCTGTTGCGTTGAATGGCTTTTACTACTTTGGAGATGGCATCATCTTGTCCGACTACCATGCCCTTCATATCGACTGACATGTTGCGGAGTTTTTCTGTTTCTGCCTGCACCATTCGCTTGACTGGAATTCCAGTCATCATGCTTACAACTTCAGCAATATCTTCTTCAGATATAGGATAATGTTTGTTTTTAGATTCTTCCTCCCAAGAGTTTTTTGCAGCTTCCAATTCCTCCTGCAGTTTTTTCTCTCTGTCTCTCAAACTTGCAGCCTCTTCAAAACGCTGACTCTTGACGACTTTGTTCTTTTCCAGCTTGATGTCTTCAATCTTCTTTTCAAGTTCAATGATATCATCAGGCACATTGATGTTTTTCAAATGCACCCTTGCTCCAACTTCATCCAATACATCGATGGCCTTATCTGGCAACAAACGATCTGTCATGTAGCGGTCACTCAATTTCACACATGCATTAATAGCATCCTGTGAATAATCTACACTGTGATAATCTTCATAACGTGATTTGATATTGTTGAGAATCTGGATGGTTTCATCAACAGATGGAGGCTCAACAAGCACTTTCTGAAATCTCCTGTCCAGCGCACCATCTTTTTCAATGTGCATACGGTATTCATCGAGCGTAGAAGCACCAATACATTGCAGCTCACCTCTAGAAAGTGCAGGCTTAAAAATATTTGAAGCATCCAGTGAGCCACTTGCACCTCCAGCACCCACAATGGTATGAATTTCGTCGATGAATAGAATGACATCACGATTTTTCTCCAACTCCGTCATGATTGCTTTCATGCGCTCTTCAAACTGTCCGCGGTATTTTGTACCTGCAACAAGTGCTGCAAGGTCCAGTGATACCACACGCTTGTCAAACAGCACACGAGAAACTTTTCGTTGCACGATACGCAATGCAAGACCCTCTACAATAGCGGTCTTACCCACACCTGGTTCACCAATCAGAATGGGATTGTTCTTTTTTCTTCGAGATAGAATTTGAGAAACCCTTTCGATTTCATTTTCTCTTCCCACAATGGGATCCAGTGACCCTGACTCTGCAAGCTTGGTGATGTCGCGCCCGAAGTTGTCCAACACAGGAGTCTTGCTTTTAGAACCTGCAGCAGCTGGACGCGCTTTAGCCTGTGCTCCTTTTCTTTCTTCATCAAATTCTTCTTCAGGTTCTTCAGAAAATTCACTTTTCACATCGTTGCTTCTTACAGCACCCAGTTCATTTCTGAACATGTCATAGTCAACATCAAATTGGTTGAGTATTTGGGTAGCGATGTTTTCTTTGTTTTTGAGTATAGAGAGCAGGAGGTGTTCAGTTTCTACCATAGGACTCTTCAAGGCCTTGGCTTCAAGAACGGTTACGCGAATTACTTTTTCAGCCTGTCGGGTCAGCGGCAGACTATTGATGTTTTGAATGTTCTTGCCTGATTTATCTTTCACCGCCATTTCGACTTCCTTGCGCAGTTCATATAAATCAACATTCAAATTCTGTAATACTTTCAATGCAGTGTTTTCACCTTCACGAATGACGCCTAACAAAAGATGCTCTGTTCCAATGAAATCATTCCCCAGCCTTAACGCTTCTTCTCTGCTATAGGAAATGATTTCCTTTACCTGTGCCGAAAAATTGTTGTCCATAAAATTTGTTTGTTAGTCCCTTACAATAATACCGAATAATTCCCAGATTCTGCCGACTCCATTTCCTGTAGAATCGCATATTTGTCAACATTAACCCAACTTAAACAAATCGGTATCTTTGCTGCATCAAACACATACAAAAAGGATACTGAATGAGATTCAAAATTGATACCAAGGAAGTATTTCATGTCATAACCATTGAAGAAAAAGCACTTACTGCAATAATGGCAGCAGAACTTGAAAAAATCATCAAAGAAAAACAGGAACAGACATACTTAAATCTGATCTTGAATTTTCAAATGGTGGAAGAAATGGATGCTACTTGTTTGTCAGCATTGGAAGCAATGCAAACATTGCAAGCGGCAAATGGAAAATCTTTTGTTGTTTGTGCCATGTCGAATGAGCTACTACGAAAATTAGGAATAGATAAAGACTTCAGCAGCTTCCAGATCACTCCTACCGAATCAGAGGCATGGGACATTGTGCAAATGGAAGAAATTGAAAGGGAGCTTGGTCTGGATATCTAGGTATTTTGATTTTACGATTTCAAAGGAAATTTATACATTTGCAACCCAATTGAATGGATCGGTAGTTCAGTTGGTTAGAATGCCGCCCTGTCACGGCGGAGGTCGCGGGTTCGAGTCCCGTCCGGTCCGCAATAGGTTCACTACATCAAGAGTGAACCTTTTTTGTTTCTAACATGCAGCAGCAAGAAGTTTAAAAGAAAGAAACACAGTATCGGAAAATAGAAAATCAAAAAATAGGTTCCGTAACGAACGGTTATCTGTGGACTCGGTTTCGCCAGCATCCAGATTCCTTTGCCAATGCTTCCACTGGAGAATGCAAATCCCTGTGTAAAATTCCATCCCAAATGCATGGCAATGGTTGAATACAA
>JBEAYH010000131.1:0-5767 GCA_041159435.1 Bacteroidota bacterium
TTCATTCAACATTGCATCAATTGCAGCATTTGATAGTTTATCATTGTCAACTGAGTCAACATAGCGTTGTTGAATAATGTGCAAAATTTCATTTTGAGGCTGTGTGGCAACTACTCCAAAAAAACTTTTCTTATTTGGCATATTGCTATGTAATTTGTAACCAATAAACATGCCCAGGATGACCGCAACGGAGAAGAGGATTGGAATAAAAACCTTTATTTTTTGCTTGTTCATAATGGTATGCAATAATTACTTACTACAAAGTTCCTGAATTCAAGCGAGATATGGCAATTTCAATTTTAATAGCTGACAGTGGTGCAACCAAAACGGCATGGCGCTTATTGGAAAACGGTAAAAAAACAACTTTTTATACCAAGGGTATCAGCCCCTATTACATGATCAAGGATGAAATTCGTGATTTGTTTCAAAAAGAGTTTCCTAAAAAAATGCTCTCCAAATCAATTGATGAAGTCCATTACTATGGAACAGGTTGTAAAACCACTTCCAAGGCAAATGTTGTATTACGCGCCATCAAAGAAATTTATCCGGCTGCAGTTATTCGTGTAACACATGATCTGATGGGTGCTGCCATTGCAACCTGTGGAAAGGAAAAGGGAATTGCTTGCATTTTGGGTACTGGTTCAAATTCATGCTATTTCAATGGAGCCAGGATTGTTGCAAATTCACCCGGACTTGGGTATGTTTTAGGAGATGAGGCCAGCGGTGCCTATTTTGGGAAAGTGTTGGTGCAGCATTTCCTCTACAAAAAATTAGACGATACACTTGAGAAATCTTTTAAAAAGGTATTCAATACAGATAAGAACGAGATTTTGCACCATGTCTACAAAGAACCATTCCCCAACAGGTATCTGGCAGGATTTGCAAAATTTTTATCGATGCACAGGGGTCATTATATCATTGAAAATATCATCGAGGATGGTCTGCGTGAATTCATGGGTACACACCTGCTGAGCTATCCCCAATCAAATCAAATTCCCATTCATTTTGTAGGAAGCATTGCATTTCATTTTAAGGATAAAATTGACGAACTTTGTAAGGTATACGGATTTCGATTGGGACATGTTATTCAGAATCCTATTGAGGGACTCACTCACTTTCATCTGACAAAAAGTGCAAGGAAAAAGAAATAAGACAACCGAGGAATCATCGCTCTACCGCAATTTGGAAAAGATGCGTGTTGATGATATTTTAAGCAATATCAACATAGAAGATCAGAAAGTGCCGGTAGCAGTATCGAAAGCCATTCCCCAAATTACAAAGTTGGTAGAAGCTATTTCAGATAAAATGCTGGCAGGCGGAAGATTGTTTTACATTGGTGCTGGAACCAGTGGAAGATTGGGCGTCGTGGATGCTTCAGAATGTCCGCCTACCTATGGAGTTCCACATGGCATGGTAATAGGTATTATTGCAGGAGGGAGAAATGCCATGTTCAATGCAGTAGAGTTTGCAGAGGATGATCTGCATCAAGCATGGAAGGATCTTCGTGAGTATGATATCAATGGCAACGACGTAGTGGTCGGCATTGCTGCTAGCGGATCGACTCCCTATGTTATTGGTGGACTAAAAAAATGCAGAGAGGAGGGTATTATCACCGGTTCTATATCCTGCAATTTCAATGCTGACATATCAAAGGAAGCTGATTATCCAATTGAAGTTGAGTTAGGACCTGAGTTTGTCACTGGGAGCACGAGAATGAAAAGCGGAACTGCCCAAAAGTTGATTCTCAATATGATCTCAACTGCAGTAATGATTCAGTTGGGCAGGGTAGAAGACAATAAAATGGTCAACATGCAATTGACAAATGAAAAATTGATTGCACGCGGTACAAAGATGTTGATGGAAAAGATTCAATTGAAATCTGCCGAAGAGGCAAAATCTCTGTTGTTGAAGCATGGCAGTGTAAAAAAAGCCATGGACATGTGGTTGAAGAGCAACAATGCATGATCTAGAACCATATTATAACTGGAGACACCTTTACACAGCCGAAGAAGATTCCAAATCTCCGTTCTTTGGCAGAACCTACTCGGAATTTGAATTTACCCAGACAGTTTACAATTATTACATACACCCCCAATGGGACGATTTTGGTTCTCAAACCTTGTATCTCAAAGTGCTGTATGTAGATTACGAAATCGGTTTCGCCATCATTGAGTTTATAGGAGAGTGGAACGATGCCATAGAAAATGACATCATGACCCTGAAACGGGAATTGATCGACAAAATGTTGGTTCATGGCATCATCAAATTCATTTTGATCGGTGAAAATGTATTGAATTTTCACAGCAGCGACGAATGCTATTATGAAGAGTGGTACGAGGATGTAGAGGAAAACGGGGGGTGGATTGCCATGTTGGGACTACCCCAGCAATCTGTTTATGATTTCAAACGTGCGGGTATTGACAGGTTTGTTGAACTTTTAGACCTGAATGACTGGAGGCCCTTTACACCAATGAATTTGTTCAATAAAGTCGACAACCTGATTATCAAACGTTTGGGTGAATAATTAAAGTTTGTAACGTAATTTTGCAACAATAAATTTTGAAAACCCTGTCTATGAATTGGAGTCAAATTTTTACCTCTTCGATTGGAAAGAAACTGGTAATGGCATTGACCGGATTTTTTCTTGTGGTATTCCTCTTGGTGCATTGTTATATCAATGCCAATGTGCTCTTTTCAAATCCTGAAGAAAACTTCAATCGTGCTGCTCATTTTATGGGTAGTAACATTTTGATCCGCATCATGGAGATTGGATTGTTTCTCGGTTTTATTTTACACATCGTTCAAGGTTATCAGTTGGAAATGCAAAACAGGGCATCGCGTAAAAGCCGCTATGCAGTATCTGCTGGAAACAAAACTTCTAAATGGTATTCAAGGTCAATGGCATTGTTGGGAACATTGATTTTGCTTTTCCTAGTATTGCACCTCGTGCATTTTTGGGTGCCATCAAGATTCGGTGGTTTGACAGAAGTTGAATATGATGGCAAATCATATCATAATCTATACGCACAGATGCAAGATATATTTGCTGTTCCCTGGGTAGTTGTTGTATACATACTGGGATGTTTCTCACTCTCATGGCATTTGTTGCACGGTGTGCAAAGTGCTGCGCAAACCCTGGGCATTACTTCAAAAAATTATTATGGTACTATCAAAACAATTGGAATTGTATTTTCCATTGCAGTTCCGCTCATATTTGCTTTGATGCCTTTGTTTGTTCATTTTGGATGGCAAATCAATACAGGCGGAGTATCATTGTTATTCTAAACATTTTTAAATCAACATACCATGCTTGATGCAAAAATCCCGCAAGGCGCTTTATCAGAAAAGTGGACCAAATACAAAGGTTCAGTAAAATTGGTAAATCCTGCGAACAAACGAAAACTGGAAATCATTGTAGTTGGAACAGGTCTTGCAGGGTCTTCTGCTGCAGCCAGTTTGGGTGAAATGGGATACAAAGTGAAAGCATTTTGCTTTCAGGATTCCCCCCGTCGCGCGCATTCCATTGCAGCACAGGGAGGAATCAATGCAGCCAAGAATTATCAGAATGATGGTGACTCAACATACAGGCTTTTTTATGATACCATCAAAGGTGGTGATTACAGAGCGCGTGAATCAAACGTCCACAGACTTGCAGAAGTAAGCACGAACATCATTGATCAATGCGTTGCACAAGGTGTTCCATTTGCACGTGAATATGGCGGGTTATTGAGCAACCGTTCATTTGGTGGAACACAGGTACAAAGAACTTTTTATGCTGCCGGACAAACTGGTCAGCAATTATTGATAGGTGCTTATCAGGCTTTGGAACGCCAGGTTGCATTGGGCACGGTTCAGATGTATGCCAGACATGAAATGGTTGAATTGGTTATCATTGACGGAAAGGCAAGAGGAATCATCGCAAGAAATCTGGTAACCGGTGAATTGGAAAGACATTTCGGACATGCAGTATTGTTGTGCACGGGTGGATATGGAAACGTTTTCTATTTGTCAACCAATGCAATGGGTTCAAACGTTACTGCTGCATGGAAGGCCCATAAAAAGGGTGCTTACTTTGCCAACCCTTGCTTTACACAGATTCACCCAACCTGTATTCCTGTTTCAGGCGATCATCAGTCCAAGTTGACCTTGATGTCTGAGTCACTCAGAAACGATGGTAGAATTTGGGTGCCAGCCAAGCAGGGTGACAATCGTCCAGCCAATCAAATTCCTGAAGAAGAACGTGACTATTATTTGGAGAGAAGATATCCAGCTTTTGGTAACCTGGTGCCCCGAGATGTTGCATCTAGAGCAGCCAAAGAAAGATGTGATGCTGGTTTTGGTGTTGGTACATCCAAGCAGGCTGTCTATCTGGATTATGCTGCAGCTATACAACGTTATGGAAAAGCTGAAGCCAGCAAGAGAAATCTCGGCAACGTTTCTGCTGATACAATTACTCAATTGGGTAAAGAAGTTGTGAAAGAGAAATACGGCAATCTGTTCGACATGTACGAAAAGATTACCGGGGAGAATCCTTATGAAGTCCCGATGCGCATATATCCAGCTGTTCACTATACCATGGGCGGACTTTGGGTTGATTATGAATTAAAAACAACCGTTGATGGTTTATATGCATTAGGGGAAGCCAATTTCAGTGACCATGGTGCAAACAGATTGGGTGCTTCTGCATTGATGCAGGGCCTTGCCGATGGATACTTTGTTATTCCTTACACATTGGGTAATTATTTGGCTGATGAAATAAGAACCAATAATATTCCAACAGATCATCCGGCATTCGTGGAAGCTGAGAAGAATGCAAGTGAGAGAATCAACAAACTGATATCGATCAAGGGAAAGCAAACAGTGGAAAGTTTCCACAAGCGTTTGGGAAAAATCATCTGGGATAAATGTGGAATGGCCAGAAGTGCAGACGGTTTGAAACAAGCCATCGAAGATGTACGTGCTTTGAAGAAAGAATTCTGGTCAGATGTTCGTATTCCTGGAGGCATCAACGAAATGAATCCAGAGTTGGATAAAGCCGGCAGGGTTGCAGATTTTATCGAGTTGGGTGAATTGATGTGTTTGGATGCTTTGGAAAGAAATGAGAGCTGTGGTGGACATTTCAGGGAAGAATACCAAACTCCGGATGGAGAAGCATTGAGAGATGATGAAAACTATATGTATGTAGCTGCATGGGAAATGAAGGACGAAAATTGGCAGCTCCACAAAGAGTCTCTTCAATACGAAATTGTTAAACCAAGTCAGAGAAGTTATAAATAATCACCGTTAACAAGTTGACATATGCAACACTACTCAATGAATTTGAAGTTAAAAGTTTGGCGTCAGCGCAATGCAAATGAGCAGGGTCGTTTTGAAACCTATGATGTTGACAACGTTTCTTCTGAAATGTCATTTCTTGAAATGATTGATGTGCTGAACGAGCGACTGATTGCAAAAGGCGATGAGCCTATTGCATTTGACCATGATTGCCGCGAAGGAATTTGTGGAATGTGTTCAATGGTGATTGACGGCAGACCACATGGACCATGGAAAGGAACAACCACATGCCAGCTGCACATGCGTGCATTCAAGGATGGTGATGTGGTAACTGTAGAACCTTTCAGAGCAAATGCTTTTCCTGTAATCAAGGACTTGATGGTCAGCCGAAGCGCATTCGACAGAATCATTCAAGCCGGTGGATACATATCTGTAAATACTGGAAATGCAGTAGACGGCAATGCACTTCCTATAGAAAAAGACAAGGCAGATG
>JBEAYH010000101.1:0-3147 GCA_041159435.1 Bacteroidota bacterium
TCCACCCTTGCCCTTGGAACAACCCGTAGCCTTTCCATAGAGCTCCGCCATGCAGGCATTGGCAGAAATACCTTTTGCCAGTGCGAGTCCGTGGTCTCTGTATGCAGTGATGTAAGGATCTTCCTGTCTGGTGGCAGTCATGCAGCCAGCAGCCAGCGCTTCCTGTCCAATGTACAAATGGCAAAATCCGCGTATTTTCTGCATTCCATAAAGCTGACCGGCTTTTTCCTCAAACTTTCGAAGCAAAAGCATCAATTCGTACCAGTACAGGTAGGTTTCCTTGGTGAACTTGGTTGCTGCCATAATCAGTAAAAGGTCTTTTTTAAGATCTGCAAATATAGTGTGAAATTGCCAAAATCATTGCTGAAAATCAGTCGATTTGAACCCCGCATTTTTGACTGGCAACCAGTAATTTTACCCATACTTCACACCTTGTTTGGAATACATCATATAGAACTCATCCAATTCAGAAATTACAGCTCTTTGGCCTTAGATTTCAAGGAAAGAATTGTTGCATGTTGCGGAAACAACGGTACTGGAAAAACAAATTTACTGGATGCCATCTATTACATGGGTTTCACAAAAAGCTATTTCAATAAACCCGATGCAGTCTCCTCGGAACACCCCCAAAGTGGATTCAGGATCAATGGAAGGTTTTCTTTCAATGAAAATCCAATGGATGTTTCAATTTTGTTGAGAGAGAATGGGAAAAAAGAATTGTTGGTGGATCAGTCACCTGTTCAAAAGTTTTCAGATCATTTTGGTAAAGTTCCAATGGTTTTTATAGCCCCAGACGATACCAAATTGATCACAGGTTCCAGTGAAGAGCGTCGCAGCTTCATAGATACGTTGATTGCACAATACGATCATGATTATTTAATGCATTTAATCAAGTACAACAAAGCGCTGTTGGAAAGAAACAAGTTTTTAAAGCAAATCCAGTATCAATATTTCGACCAGCAATTGCTGGACACTTACGATGAACTGCTCCAGCAGCATGGTGTTCCGATTCTTCAAAAAAGACTAGATTTTTGCCAATCATTTTTTCCAAAAATTCTTCAAATTTTTGCTTTTTTAAGTGATGAGAAAGAGAGTCCCTCGATCTCTTACCAATCATCTACTACAACTTCCAGTTATTTGGATGATATCAAAAGAGTTGCACAAAAAGATACTGCTCTTCAACGCACAACAATTGGCATCCACAGGGATGATATTGAGATAGAAATGAATGGGCTCCCCTTTAAGCAAACTGCTTCACAGGGACAAAAAAAGAGCATGTTGTTTGCATGCAAATTGGCATCCTTTGAGGTCTTACATGATCAAAAAGGGTTCGAACCCATCTTGCTGCTGGATGATATATTTGAAAAACTGGATCAGCACAGACTAAAAAGACTGATGGAATGGGTTTGTATTCATCACAAGGGTCAGGTATTCATGACCGATACCCATGTAGACAGAATGAAGCAGCTGTTGAATGATATTTCCTTACCTTTCCAAACAATCAATCTTTGATGATGTCTGATGCTTTATCTCTTGGTGATGCCTTGAAACAATTTCTCAACCAAAGCAGGATCAAACAAAATATTCAATCAATTCAAATAGAAGATCATTGGAGTAAAATCATGGGTGAAACCATCAGCAAATACACAGATAAGATAGAAATAAGAAAAAATACACTGTTTATATACACAACAGTTGCCCCACTTAAAAACGAACTGATTTTTCAAAAAGATCTCATTGCTCAAAGAATCAATGAAAGCATGGGAGAAGATCTGGTAAAAGAAGTTGTCATTGTTTAGCCTATCCTGCAAAATTGATATAGTTCTGTAAATCTTCTATGGTATTTTTTTGCGCGTGAATGGTTTCTTTGACAACATCAATAATACTCACCACGCCTATGTAAGTATCTTCTTCAAAAACGGGCAGATAACGAATGTTGTGATTGGTCATTACTTCCATGCATTCTTCTATGGTAGACTGAAGGGAAGCCTTGGGAAGAAAGGATGACATGATTTCGCCAACAGTCAATTCACTTGATGTTTTTCCATGCAGAATAACTTTCCTTGCATAATCACGTTCTGTGATAAGTCCCATGTATTGCTGACCATTCATAACAACAACTGAACCGATGTTTTTTTCAGCCATGATTTTTAATGCATTCAAAACTGGCTCATCAGGGGAAATAACAATATTATTGGTTCCTTTTCTTTTGAAAATGTCGGCTATTTTTTTCATATTAAAAGGTTTTATAATTTACTATATAACCTAATATACTAAAAAAACAGGAAATTTTAAAATGGAAAGTAAGAGTAGTTATTTGTTGATCGCATCTTTTAAATCAAGTCGCCCCCACTTGTTAAGAATCACACCTTGTTGAATACGGTACAGTGTTGGGGTTGACCGTGCAGCTGTTTTGATGGCCACTGCATCACCCTTTAAAACAGGCACATCAATTTTTTTGTCATTTAATACTTTTTTTACACGATCAAAATCAGATGTGATGACAATGATGGGTCTTCCACTCTGCTGCATTACTGTAGATATGGCTTTAAAATCATCAACCCATTCATGATAGTCTTTCATTTCTTTCACAAACAACACCATCATTTCTCTTGGATCATTTAAAATAGCCTGCGTCGTATCCAGGCCATCCGCTGTATTGATTACAAAATCTTTGATCGGCGGCTTCGCATTTCCCTCGCGAATGAGCTTATCATATCTCTTTACAAAAATGTATGCGGAATCATTGAAGTCGTCAGGAAAGTGTTCAGCATCAAACTCCACTTCTTTGCCTTCTTTGAGGTATACAAATTTTATCACTGTGCTGTCAGGAATAGAACCGGGTGATGCTTTCATCCCTTCCTGGATATCATTCCCAATTTTGTATGGTAAACAATCAACATAAGGCTGATGTTGCAAGACATGTATCTGCAATAAAAAACTGAAGATGGTTGATACTGACAGGACTGATGCAGATATATAATTATTGAAAATGGGTTGAACGGTCTTTCGTTTTGCCAATAAAAAACCAATCATTCCGAAGAGGATGAGATCTTTTAAAAAAGATTGTTCTGCAGTTAATTTGATGCAATCACCAAAACAACCGCATTCTCTGATGGCACCCGATACAACTGCATACCCTGTGAG
>JBEAYH010000154.1:0-11104 GCA_041159435.1 Bacteroidota bacterium
ACAATTTACTGTACAGCTCTTGATCATCTGGAACATGAATGAATGCTGCTTCTGTATATGCTGTTATCTTGGGTTCTTCTACTTTGTTTTCTTCCTCAATAATATTGCTTGGAGGAATTGGTGCAGTTAATGGAGCTGTTACCTGCACTGGTTTATCCTTTTTTTCACGAGGGGATTTTTTTTCAGATTGCGGTAAAGGTTCTCCTCCAAATAGATCTAGCTGATGAAGCATAGGACGAATTTAAAGACAAAATCAACCTTTCTAATAAGGAGTTTTGCACAATTCATCAGTCGAATGACTGATTCCGGGATGCTGCCAATTTGAGGATTTGCTGGTATTGTTCAGGTGTAAGATCATTGTAGAAGAAGTAAATCGGATCTAAATGTTTTCTCCCTTTGATGACTTCGTAATGTAAATGCGGGCCAGTTGATTTGCCTGTATTGCCAACATATCCGATTACCTCTCCTCTCTTAACTACTTGTCCTCTTCTTGCCTTCAGTCTGTATAAATGTCCATAGAGGGTATTGTACGAATATCCGTGGTCAATGACTATGTGATTGCCATATCCATTTCCAAGATTTCCTGCAACTCTTACTACTCCATCTGCAGTTGCATAAACAGGTGTTCCTTGAGGGGCGGTAAAATCAAGTCCAGGATGAAACTTTACTGTTTTGTACAGTGGATCAATCCTGTATCCAAATCCCGAACTGACCCTGTCAAGGTCCTTGTTGCTCAATGGTTGAATGGCAGGTGTACTGGCCAATAGCTTTTCTTTGTTTTTGACCATTTTTTCAATTTCCTTGTAGGACTTTTCCTGGCTGATGATTCTATTGTATATGCCGCTTAGTTTTTTTGCAATCCCTTCTGTCAACTCCTCACTGTCCATTCCTGCCAAGATTTGCATTTCCTTTCTACGCTCTAATTGCCTGATCCTTAAACTGTCTGGTAAAGGTTGTGCCTCAAAAACAGTTCTGTAAACCTCATTGTCCCGCTTTTCCAATTGACGCAGGCGTTCATCTAATTCACTGTACTTATTATCATATACCTTGTTCAAATATTCAGCTCTGTCTAACTGCAGTTTCATCATTTTTTCCTTGGGAGAATCCAGGAAGCGAAAGGCAATGGCAACAACAATGAGCCCCGTTACAATAGCTGTAGAAATAAACGCGAATATCCTTAGCAGGGTTACCCTCAAAGGAGTGACCTGTTTTTCATACCTAAGGGTCTGCGTATTGTAGTAATATTTGATCTTCTTCATCAGCTACCCAACTCTGAAATGATGTATTTTTGCTGCTTAGGGTCGACGCAAATATAGCCTATTGTGCCTAGACCCTTCCACATCAACCTGTTTAGCAATGACATCCGCAGAAATTAGAAAGAAATTTTTAGAATTTTTTGTGAGCAAGGGGCATCATGTCGTCCCCTCGGCACCTATTGTTTTAAAAGATGATCCATCCTTGCTGTTTACCAATGCGGGGATGAACCAGTTCAAGGACTATTTTCTTGGCAACAAAGTTGCTCCTTATAAGCGAGTGGTTGATACCCAAAAATGTCTGAGGGTCAGTGGGAAACACAATGACCTGGAAGAAGTAGGTGTCGATACTTACCACCATACCATGTTTGAGATGTTGGGCAACTGGAGCTTCGGAGATTATTTCAAGAAAGAGGCCATTGAGTGGAGTTGGGAACTGCTGACAGAAGTTTTCAACATGGATAAGTCAAGGTTGTATGCAACCGTATTCGAGGGAGACAAAAAAGAAAATATCCCTCCATCCACCATTGCATTGGGTGTATGGAAAAAATTGTTGCCTGAAGAACACATTGTATTTGGCAACAAGAAGGACAACTTTTGGGAGATGGGCGATACCGGTCCTTGTGGTCCCTGCAGCGAGATACATGTTGATTGCAGATCAGATGAAGAACGTGCAAAGTTGCCTGGACACCTGCTGGTGAACAAAGATCATCCACAGGTGATTGAAATCTGGAACAATGTTTTCATACAATACAACCGCATGAAAGATGGTTCACTTCAACCATTGGATGCAACACATGTCGATACCGGTATGGGACTCGAGCGGTTGGTAAGAGTGCTGCAAGGAAAGCATTCCAACTATGAAACAGATATTTTCTCTGGAACCATTCAACAAACGGAGAAGTTATCGGGCAAAAAATATTCAGCAAGTGACAGCAAACAAGATGTTGCATTCAGGGTATTGGCAGATCATATCAGGGCCATTGCGTTTACCATTGCAGATGGACAATTGCCCTCCAACACAGGAGCTGGCTATGTAGTGCGCAGGATCCTGAGAAGGGCTGTAAGATATTATTACTCTTATCTAGATGTAAAGGAGCCGATTCTTCATCAATTGTTACCAGGACTCGCCCATCAATTCAAAGATGTTTTTCCAGAGCTGGAAGCCCAGGTTGCTTTTGTCAGTAAAGTTGTCAAAGAAGAGGAAGATACATTTTTGAGAACTCTTGGAAAAGGATTGAAAAAAATCGATGATATCATTGAGGCATCTTCAAAAGAAAACCTGATCCAGGGCGCGGCAGCATTTGAGCTCTATGACACATATGGTTTTCCATTTGATTTGACACGACTGATTGCACAGGAAAAAGGGATGTTGGTTGATGAAGCAGGTTTTGAGAAGGAAATGCAACTGCAAAAAAGCAGGAGCAAGTCAGCCGCTGCAGTCGATACAGGCGATTGGATTGAAGTGGCAAAGCCCGCACAAGCAAAGTCTTCATTCGTTGGTTACGAAACATTGTTTCAGGAAACAACACTCTTGAAATACAGAAAGGTAGAAGCCAAGGGGCAATCCTCCTATCAGGTAGTGTTGGAAAATACTCCCTTCTATGCAGAAAGCGGTGGACAAGTTGGCGATACTGGATTGATTCAATTGGGATCTACTGAAATAAAAGTCATCAATACCAAAAAAGAAAATGATTTAATCATTCATACGGTAGAGGCATTGCCAGAAATCGTCAGTGCATCTGTTAGGGCTTCAGTAGATGCAGACAGAAGAAAAGAAATCACCAAGCACCATACACTCACCCATTTATTGCATGCTGCGTTGAGAATCACCCTGGGGGCACACGTTGCTCAAAAGGGATCATTGGTATATGATCAAGGAATGCGTTTTGATTTTTCTCATTTTGCTAAAATGACTGATGCGGAAATTGAAGGTGTAACAGCAATTGTAAACCAAAAAATCAGAGAGAATATTCCAGTTATTATTCGTGAATTGCCCAAAGAGGAGGCGTTGAAACTGGGCGCCATGGCATTGTTTGGCGAAAAGTATGGAGATACTGTGCGCGTTGTTACCATTGATCCGAATTATTCCATTGAACTCTGCGGTGGAACACATGTTGGACATACAGGAGAGCTTGGATCTTGTTTGATCACTTCAGAGTCAAGTGTTGCCGCTGGTGTGAGAAGACTTGAAGCAGTATGTTCAAATGCCGCAGATCAGCATATTCTTGAACAACAGCAATTGCTGAAAAGTATTGCAGCTTCACTGAAGCAACCGAAAGACCTTATTCGGGCGATCGAACTTCAGTCAGATGAGATCACCTCCTTGAGAAAACAATTGGAATCAGCAGATGCAAAATTGTTGGGATATCTCAAGCATGAATTGATTGGAAAATTTGATTCTGTCAATAAAGTAGATTTTCTTGGTTCCAAAGTAGAAGTTTTATCAGTTGATGCACTGAAGAAATTGTGCAATGAACTGAGATCATCCAGAGACAACGCTTGCATCGCAATTGGGGCAGTAATAGACGGCAAACCATCGGTAGCAGTCGGACTTGCGGATGCACTTCAACAGTCATCCGGACTGGATGCCAATGCACTGATTAAAAATGTGGTTGCAAAATTGATCAAAGGTGGAGGCGGGGGACAAAAAACATTGGCGGTGGCAGGCGGACAAGATGCTGCTGCACTCGTGTCAGCCATTGATGCAGTAAAAAATGCATTGCATGCCTAAGTACGAAGCAGTCATTGGTTTAGAAGTACATGTCCAGTTAAATACTGTTAGTAAATTGTTTTCCGGTGATGCTACCTATTTCGATGCCATCCCAAATCAACATGTGAGTCCCATTACACTCGGACACCCCGGTACCCTGCCAAGGATGAATAAAAAAGCAATTGAATTGGCTATTAAAATGGGACTGGTTTGCGGTTCTGAAATCTCAACGAACAATTACTTCGCTAGGAAGAATTATTTCTATGCTGATCTGCCCAAAGGCTATCAAATATCACAGCATACCACACCTATATGCAAGGGTGGTCTTGTACGCATCCACACTTCCAATGGACCCAGGGATATTAAACTTACCCGGATTCATTTGGAGGAAGATGCTGGTAAAAGTATTCACGATCAGGATGATGTGTTGACCCTTCTTGATTTCAACAGAGCAGGTATGCCTTTGATTGAAATTGTATCAGAGCCCGATATGCATTCATCAGAAGAAGCTGCGGCCTATCTAACACAAGTAAGAAAACTTGTCAGATGGATTGGAATTGGTGACGGCAATATGGAGGAAGGAAGCCTCAGATGCGATGCCAACATTTCTGTCAGACCCCTCGGTACTCAAATCCTTGGAACCAGGGTAGAGGTGAAAAATCTTAATTCCATCAAGCACTTGCGTCATGCAATTGAAATTGAAATTGAACGACTCACTGGTTTGTCTGAAAATGGCGAAACAATACTTCAGGAAACGAGGAGCTATGATGCCGAGGCAGGAATTACTTTTTCAATTCGAACAAAAGAAGATGCGGAAGATTACCGCTATTTTCCTGAACCCGACCTGGCGCCTTTTCAATTCACCGAGGAATATATCGGAGAAATAAAAAAACAAATTCCTCTTCTCCCAGATGTTGCCTACAATAAATTTGTGAATGAGTACGGTTTGTCTGCTTACGACGCAGAACAATTAACTGAAGAAAAAGATTTGTATAACCTGTATGAAAATTGTGCACAGCATACTACCCTCAAAAAACAGTTGGCAAATGTAATACTCGGTCCACTTAGATCTTTGGTGAACCAATCTTCAACAAACTGGAATTCAATAAAGATTTCCCCTGTACATTTGAATGAGTTATTAATACTCATAGCAGAAGGCACTATCAATTTTTCTTTGGCAGCACAAAAAATCTTACCACGGATGTTGGCCGATCGAGGTGTGAGTCCCTCAATATTGATTCAACAACTGGATTTGGCACAGGATGCCAACACCGATCAGCTACAAGCATGGGTAAAGCAGGTATTGGATGCTATGCCAGATAAGGTTGCAGCGTATAGAAAGGGAAAGAAAGGACTCATGGGACTCTTTGTCGGCGAGGTAAAGAAGTTTTCAAAGGGGAAGGCAGATCCGAAACAGGCTACAGAAATATTAGAAACATTACTGCATCAATAAATAATACTATGAAGAAAATAATATTTTATTTGTCATCTATTCTGACACTTGGCATATTCTCCTGCAAGCAGGGGTCTAATAACCTAAACGTTAACATTCAGATTTCAAACATTGGTCAATCACAATATGTATATCTCGATTTGATTGAATTAGATGCCAATCCAATGTCACTTGATTCTTCCAAGATCATTTCTGATACAAAAGAAGTGAATTTAAAAGGAGGCGCATTGAATGAAGAGGCATTGTACCGTATTCGTTTTGAGAAAGATGAATTTTATTTCATACTGGTTGGTGACCAGCAAAACATCAAACTTGAATTTGATGGCAAAAATCCAGGGAGCTACACAACGAATTCAAAAGGCTCAAATGCTTTTAAAAACTTATTGACCGTTTTCAATGGTCGATTGCAGGCAATGGGTGAGTTGAAGTCGCAAATCGAAATGAAAGGTACTGAGATGGATAGTGTCAGGGTTATAATGGAGGATGCATTCAGAAAACAATCTGCAGAAACAGGTACCTACTTGTTGAACTTTGCAGACACTACAACCACACCAGCTTTGGCTATTTATGCGCTTGGAATTTCGAAAAACCTTGTATCTGCCGAGCAGATGTCGCCTGTACTAAAAAATATTTCAAAACGCTTTCCGAACCTTCAGAAAATCAAAAAAATCGCTGAAGCTTTTCAAAATGAACTAGCATCACCTGCCACAGGAAATTTAGTTGGAAAACAAGCACCTGATTTTACTTTGCCTACTCCTGAAGGAAAATCACTGACCTTGTCCACTTTGAAAGGGAAATATGTATTGGTTGATTTTTGGGCAAGTTGGTGCAAGCCCTGCAGAATGGAAAATCCAAATGTTGTTGCCGCATATCAAAAATACAAGGATAATAACTTCACCATTCTGGGAGTTTCTTTGGATAAATCAAAGGATGATTGGATCAAGGCAATTGCTGATGATCAATTGTATTGGAGCCATGTAAGTGATTTGAAATTTTGGGACAGTGAAGTTGTCCCTTTATACAGTATTGAAGGAATTCCATTCAATGTGTTGATGGATCCGGAAGGAAAAATAATTGCAACAGATCTGCGTGGTCCTTCGCTTGACCAGAAACTGCAGGAAGTTTTGAAATAAAAAAAAGCCGCACAATATGTGCGGCTTTTTTTGTAATGGGTTATGGATTAATATCCAGTAACCTGTGCAATTTGTCCTGCACTATTGATAATTTCTCTTTGTGGAGTTGGATACAGAGCACGGAATGCGTTTGCACCTGAGAATCCTGCAAATGTTGAAGCCAATCTGTTGGTACGCTTGAAATCAAAGAAGGCATGTCCTTCGTGTGCGAACTCATAGTATCTGTCTTCATACAATTGTTTCAGAATATCATCAGCAGTTGCTGCAGTAGAAGCTGTGAGACCAGCTCTTGAGCGAATTACATTCAAATCAGCCAATGCACCTGTGAGGTCTGGAGCAGCCTTTTTAACTCTTGCTTCAGCACGGATGAGGTACATCTCTGCCAAACGGATGATGATTACATTATCAGTACCGTTGATGCGAGAATATTTGCCTGTTTTGTTGAGTCCACTTAGTACTCTGACATTTGTTGCCTTTCTTAAGTCGGTTGCAGGCTGTGCGTTCAAGGTAGTACTTGAACCTATTTCATTTCTACCACCCAAACCAGTTGGGAAATAATAGAAAGCAATTGAGTTGGTATTGTTGATGTCATACTGCAATTCGAAAATACTTTCTGGTCTTGTATTTTGCGTAGCCCAAAGTGCATCATAGGAAGAGGACAAACCAGTCCCTGTGCCTCTTAAGGCATTGATAACATCATTGGCAAGTGTTTCGGCAGTAGCCCAGTCTTCTTTGTAAAGAGCCGCACGTGCCTTCAAAGCTCTCGCAGCATTCAATGTTGCTCTACCTGTAGTGGTTGCTTTCAGGTTTGCAATGGCATAATCCAGGTCGCTGTCTATTTGTCTCCAAACATCTGCTTCTGCAGCGAGTGGAATAGGATCTGCGTCAGCTGGTGCAAGTGTTGGAGTTGTTCTCAAAGGAACACCGCGTCCGCCTTTGTTGAAGCCATTGTTTGATCCGCCGTAAGCCCTCAATAAATCAAAGTACATGAGTGCTCTGAGGAACCTTGCTTCACCGATGGTTTGGGTTTTGTCGAAGGCGGGATCAGAGAGTGTCTCTGATGATGAAATAACTGTATTTACTCTGTTGATGCCTGTATAGATTACATTCCAAATACCTGTAACGTTGGTATTATCTGGAAGGACCTGTCTATTGGAAAACTGTGCAAAGGTTGGGAAAGTACCAGTATGCGAAATAACACCTGCATACATATCGGATAAAGCCCAAAACTCAAGGCCGTAGTAGCTCGTGCTTTGGAGGGCATTGTAACAACCCAACAAACCTGCTTCAACACCCTGACGGGTGGTATAAGCTGTTTCCGCACTCAATACAGTTTGAGGCTGTTGATCGATGATTTTTTCACAAGATGAAAAAACGATCAATGCTGTCAGCAAGGATAATTTTATGTTAAACATCTTTTTCATTTCTATGATAATTTAATGTGTATTGAATTAGAATCCAGCATTGATACCAAATGTGATGATACGTGGCTGTGGGAATGTCAAGAAATCAGTTCCCTGAGCTGTATTTGTAACAGTGAAGGTGCTGACTTCAGGATCAAACCCTTTGTACTTGGTCCAAGTAAATAAATTCTGAGCTTGGAGGAACAATTTAAGTGAACTGATTTTCATTTTCTTCAATGAAGATTGATTGAAATTATATCCAAGCAACAAATTCTTCAATCTGGTGAATGAACCATCTTCGATCCATCTGTCAGATGCTCTTCTGTTGTTTGCCGGATCACCCCATATTGCTCTAGGCATTGTTGTGGAAGGCTTTGAAGGAGTCCATCTATCAAGTACAGTAGCAAACTGTCCAAAGACACTGTTCATGCCTTCAGCAAATGCTCGGTTGTAATTCACAATTTTATTTCCTCCAACAAATTGGAAGAAAGCTGTTAATTCAAAATTGCCCAATGTAAAATTGTTGGTAAACCCTCCAAAATATGTTGGAAGTGCTGTTCCAAGAATTTCCTGGTCAGCCGAGTTGATAACACCATCGCTGTTTACATCTTTCCATTTGATATCACCAGGTCTTGCTGCACTTCCATCGCGGGATGCAACGACATCAGCAGTTGCTTGAAAAATACCCTGCATTCTGTAGCCTCTGAATGAGCTCAAAGGATGTCCTTGTTGAACCCAGCTCATGAATCCTGATCCAAATGGATTGCCTCCATAGATGGTATCAACATTGTTCTTCTGGAAAGTTAATGTGAAATTGGTGTTCCAGTTGAATTTCTTATAGTTGATTACAGTTCCATCCAACCCTAATTCAATTCCCTTGTTCGTGATGGCACCGATATTGTCGCTCACGGAAAGGAAACCGCTGTTTCCTACCAGCTGACGGCTGGTTAAGAGGTCGTTTGTTTTTCTTTGATAAACTTCAGCGATGATATTGATTCTGTTGAAAAGTCCGATTTCAAGAGCAAGATCTGTTTGGATAGATGTCTCCCATCCCAAATTGGGGTTACCCAACTGTGAAGGAGCCAAACCAGCTGATGTCAGGTAGTTGGCACCCGGACTGATCAATGGAAGTGAGGCGAACAATCCACCTGAGTTGCTTCCGCTGTAACCGCGAGATCCTCTTAATTTAAGGTTGTTGACGAACTTCACATTGCTCATAAATTTCTCGTCAGAGATACGCCATCCAGCAGAAACCGCCGGGAAAGTACCCCATTTGGTGCTGCTTCCAAGATTAGATGATCCGTCTCTTCTAACGCTGACGCTGAAAAGATATTTACCATCATAAGAGTAGTTGAAACGTCCAACATATCCAATGATACCAAATGAGCTACCGCTGGTTGTTGCATCTTTCTTTACTGAACCAGCAGAAAGTCTGCGAATGGAGTTTCCAGGGAAGTTTTCAGCCAATGCATAAATAGATTCGAAATTCTGTGTTTGATAAGAAGCAACACCCAGAGCATTGATGCCATGTTTTCCGTAGTCCTTCCTAAAGCTCAATATATTTTCATTGATTAGGTTCATGCTTTTATTATACGCTTCAGTAGCCTGACCTCTGACACCTGCACCTGCATTGGAAATGGAAGGGTAGAATCGTGATTCGTTCAAGCTCACATAGTCAGCACCAAGATTAACCTTGAAGTTCCAAGCTTTTGCGATTTGATAATCTCCAGTCACGTTTGCCAATATACGGCCATTGAATACTTTGTTGTAGTTGTCTTTTGCAGCCAAAACTGGATTTTCAGTTGATGAGGTTGGGTCTTTCCCGTATGTTCCATCAGAATTGTAAACTGGAATATCAGATGCTAACAAGATAGCTGTACTCAATACACCATAGATGTTGTTGTCATTTTGGATCCTGTTTTGAATACTGTTGCTGATAGAAATACCACTGCTTATTTTAAATTTTTCAGATACGGTATTGTCAAGATTTACTCTGAAATTGTAGCGTTGAAATCTTGATCCAATGATGGTACCTTCTTGATCAAAATAATTTCCACCTGCGTAGAACTTTGTTTTCTCGTTCCCTCCCTGTGCACTGATGTCGTGAGAGTTGATAGGTGCAGTTCTGAAAATCTCATTTTGCCAGTTGGTATTTATGTATGAATTATCGTGAATGGTTGAACCAAAATATGCAGATGGCTCAAGATTACCACCAAATCGATTTGCAAGTTGTTCTTGCAGCAGATCTTGAAAGTCTCTTCCTGAAAGCGGCTCAATTTTTCTCCATGCTGTTTGGTTGCCAGTATATCCACTATAGTTTACGCGTGTTTTCTGGTTCTTACCTCTTTTAGTTGTAATCAAAACAACACCATTCGCACCTCTTGAACCGTAGATGGCGGTTGCTGATGCGTCTTTTAAGATGTCGATTGACTCAATGTCGTTTGGATTCACGTCAGCCAAACTGTTCAATACCTGGTTACCTACACCCAATTGAGAGAAAGAACCAGTCGCGATGGGAATTCCATCCAATACATACAAAGGTTGTGCGTTACCACTGATGGTTCCAATACCACGTACGTTGATGTTTACGGATGAGCCAGGAGTACCTGAGCTTGACACTACGTTGACACCCGCAACCCTTCCTTGCAATGCTTGCTCAGGAGAAGTAAGGGATAGATTCTTGATTTGATTGGCACTGACATTGGAAATTGAGCCGGTAAGGTCTCTTTTTCTTTGTGTACCGTAACCAACCACAACAACTTCACCAAGGTTTGATTCACTGTTGGTCAGCGTAACGGTGACAGTTGATTTTCCACTCAACGCAAACTCTTCGTTGTTATAGCCGATGGAGCTAAACAGAAGTTTTGATTGAAGTGAATTTACGTTCAAAGTGAAGTTTCCATCTTTGTCAGATGTGGTACCACCTCTTTGTCCACTGATTGTAATGGTTACATTGGGGATACCTTTCCCTTGACTGTCCTGAACAGTACCCTGAACCTTGATGGCTTGCGCCAGGGAAAACTGAAGCATGGAAGCAAAGGCCAATAGAAGTGTAAGCAAATTCTTCATAGCTCTGTTGTTAATTATTTATTAAGGAAGTGCAAAGTTATAGCAAGACAAACAAGGAAAGGGATTTGTTTGTCACAATC
>JBEAYH010000174.1:0-27581 GCA_041159435.1 Bacteroidota bacterium
ATCATCTGCAAAATAAATTTCTCCGCATTCATACTGCAACAGCAATTCACTGATGGATTCCATTTCACTCATCAATGTATCCATGTGATTGCCATCCACTTCAATGATCAAATGTGCAGCAGTATCAGGTGTTACGGGAACAGAGGAGGACCCCACTTCTTCACTCACGATCATCAATGCATCAATTTCCATTAATTCTAGTGCAGAAGGAGTAAATCCAGCTCTGAAAATAGCACTCACAGCCTCACTTGCCTTTTCCAATGAATTGAAAGGCACCAACATAAGGAGGTCATATTTTGGAAGCGGAATCAGCTTCAATACAATTTTTGTTACAATCGCAAGCGTTCCTTCACTGCCAACAATCAATTGAGTCAGATTATATCCGGTTGAGTTTTTCAAAACATTAGATCCTGTCCAAATGATTTCACCTGTTGGCAATACAACTTCGAGATTCAATACATAGTCTCTTACCACACCATATTTCACTGCCTTTGGACCGCCACTGTTTTCTGCAATGTTTCCACCGATGAAGCAGGATCCTTTGCTCGAGGGATCAGGCGGATAAAACAACCCTTTTTCTTTTACAGCATTTTGTAAAACTTCTGTAATGACCCCCGGTTCGGTCGTTACCTGTAAATTTTTTTCATCGATCTCCAGTATGGTATTCAATCGATCTGTGGCAATCAGCACACCACCAAGATGTGGAAGCGCCCCTCCACTCAGTCCTGTTCCTGCACCACGGGGAGTAACATGAATTGAATGCGTATTGCAAATCTTCATGATTTCACTGATTTCCTGTGTTGTTCCAGGTCTCAATGCAACTTGAGGCAAATAATGCAACTCCTCTGTTTCATCATGCCCATATGGTTCAAGCAACTCCTTATCACCTATTACATATGCTGGTCCTACGATTGACTTAAACTGTTCTATGATCTCTGGAGAAAGAGAAGCCTGCATGCCAAATGGATTTGATGCAAATTTCGGAAATAGGGCCGAGAATTGAAAAGGAATTAATTTTTAAAGACAGGACAAAAGCTCTGACGATCTGCATAGATGAGTGTATACAAACCATTGTATTGCATATACAATTCATTTGCCCCCATACCGTTGTTGAAATTTTTCAGAGAGGAAGTAGTTACATCATAGGTAAAGCTGAAGCGAAAATTCTTCCATTGGTATCCCAGCATAGGGATAACAGCATCACCCGGACGTACATAAGCGCCCAATATCAACTGCTGTTGGCCATTGCCGCTTACATTGTAATTGAGATGTAATCCACCAACAAATTCAGAGGCTTTTGATTGATGTGTATAATAAATACCTGGAGAAAAAATAACTTGCTCATTTGCCTTTATGACAGCATCTGCGAAATATATGAAACGAGGCTGAACAATATTATCATTGCTCGTTGAAGCGGAAAAAAAGGATTCTTTGGGCTTATTGAGATGTTGTGCGCTTACTCCCAAATGAACATAAATGTTCTCAGATGGGAAAAGTGCATAATTGAGTCCTGCTTGTATATCCAAATAGCCAACAGAATTATTGAGAAGGATCTCACTGGTTGGTCCATTGAAGAATTTACCGTCCCACATGTCTCCAAATCTCAGATTAGTTGTATTTACTCTTTTACCTATGAATCCAATATTGAATCCGCCTGAAAGCAAACTTGCGTTTCCCAACATTTGATGATATGCAAACGAGGCATATGTTTTTGTTGACCTCAGTGTGCCGGATCCTGCCATATCCTGAAATATCAAACCACCCACTCCAAACCAACCTGTAGAAATGAGGTTTCTCAAAACCTGAAAATCACCATATATGCTCATGGTTGTATAAGGCACAGGAATAGAGGCCCATTGCTCGCGATAATGTGCGCCCAAACGATAATCAGCATTGGGAAGAAATCCCGTATTTGCCGGATTCGTTGATAAAGGGCTGTTGAAAAATTGAGAAAAGCGCAAATCTTGTCCAATTGCACTGAAAACTGCAAATTGGAAAAATACAATTGTATATAGAACGCTCTTTTTCAATTCATCATCGTATTAATGTTATACTCCCTTTTCTCGATTCAGTCCTGCCATCTGCAAACTTCACGATCAAGGTATATGCATAGACATCTATGGGCTGTGGTGCACCTTGAAATTTACCGTCCCATCCGAAGCTTGGATTATAAGACTCAAATACAAGTTGACCAAATCGGTTGTAAATTTTCAAATTCATATCATCGATTCCAAATATTTTTGGAAGGAAAACATCATTCTTACCATCGTCATTGGGTGTAAATGCATTTGGTATCTCTAGCAATTCAGTCACAATAGGTTTGACTGGCAGTGTAAAACTTGTGGAACAACCAAAACTATTGTAAGCCGTCAGTGTTACATCAAATGTAAATGACTTTGCAAATTGGTGTATGGGTTGCGTCAACAAAGAGGTTGCTCCATCTCCAAAATTCCAGGAATAACGTGTGGCGCCGGTTGACTGATTTATAAAAGTAAATGGCGTATTCTCAATCGATGGCTTGGGAGAGAAATCAAATTTGGCCTCGGGTGCAGCGAGCACAACAAGTGTTTTCGATGCATTGTCTGATATATTGCAACCGGGACTATTTTCGCTTACAACCAGCTTGATGGTTTTGATTCCTGCAGTCGTATAAGTCTGTTGAGCAGGACTATAGGTATTGGAAGTCTGGCCGTTATTGAAATCCCATATAAAACTTATTCCACCCACACTGTTGTTGGTTATGCCAATTTTCTCTCCAATACAAATAGTGTCTTTGCTCAACTTGAAATCTGCCTTTACAGTTGAAAAAACATAGATGTCCAACGGAATAGAATCAAACTGATTACAAAAACTGACATCAATTAACTTCAACCAAACCCTGTGTAATCCGGGAGTAAATGTATGGTTCACACTTTGCAAATTGGTAGTGTCCGGCTTAGTTTTATCATCATAAATCCATACAAACGACTTTGGACTGAATGGCTTTCCCTGTCTTGAGAAGGAAAGATTTTGCAGCGTAAACGTACCGCTTGAACAATCACCAACCCTTGTTGCAGCAGCATTCATCACCACTTCATTGATTCCAACTTTAATTTGCATGAAAGAACTATCACGCGTGATACATCTGTTTTCATCAATTGATATCAGTTTAACCCTGAAGGAAGTATCTTTTACAACATTGTAGTTATGCGTTATTTCTGGAACAGTAGTTGTATCTATTTTAGATCCATCTCCAAAATCCCATATATATGTCTTTGCCATTGCAACGGTGTCATAAAATTTAACAGTCAAAGGAGAACAACCACTCGTATCAAAAACACCATTGATAGCCGACTTGATTCCATTGTCAACACCATCAAATGAAAAATTAATTTTGACTGCTGCAAGATTACATCCACTGGGCAATGCAGCATTGGAAGATGCAACAGCCCCTGGGGTTATGATCATATTTCTAGTGATTGGATCACCGGGATTGCTTCCATTTCTTGGGCATGCATTGTTTCCGAAGCAATTCGCACAAATAGACATGTAAATTGCACCTCTTGAATCAAATCGGGATGTGCCTCCATCAACATGATCTACCTCGCCACCACTTTGTCCAAAAAAAGTACCATATAAGAGTTTGTTGGCATTTTTTTCAATAACTATAAAATAAAAATCTTTGTTATCGGTGTATTTCTGGATGGCATCAGGAGTAATGTCCATACCCAATGGGCCTACGGTTTGGGGATCATAGGGGCCGGGATCACATAAATTCATTTTACCACCCCACCCTGATACATAAATATTTTCACACCGATCAACAAGAAAAGCGACGGGAGAAATGTTTGGTTTTGCTGCAGATGTACCAAATGCAGTTGTATAAATGAATGAAGTAAGTCCGGGATTCATTTTTGCAATAAACTGTTTTGCATTTTCATTGCCATATGCTGCATTCAGCTTTTGCCATCTTCCAAGTGTAATCCCCATTGTGTATGGGTTTCCAGATTTATCGAACTGTAATCCATAGATAAAATCAGTTGAAGGTGTTCCTTGATAAGTTGTTTTTTTCAGCACTCCTGTTGGACTAAGAATGGATATAAAACCATCCACTACTCCAAGAAAGTTGGGAGACTCCACGCCAGTTTTGTCACCTGGAAAATCAGTACTCACTGTTGGACCAGCAACATAAATATCATCTGAAAGCGGATTGATTGATAAGACGAATGCAGCATCATCTTTGCTGCCCCCAAGATATCTGCTGAAAATCACATTAGATAAATTGGGCGTAAGCTTGATCACAACTCCATCTTGAACACCACCAAATCTGCTCAACCCTGAAGGATAAACTGGAAAATCATCCGACTGTGTAGAAGTGGCAATTAAAACATTGTCGTTTTTATCCAGTATTACTTCACTTCTAGAATGATCCCCGTAATTGTATACAAGCGTAGATGGAGAAACAGAAATTTGTGCATTGGTATTTGCTCCATCCATTTCAGTTCCACCAATCAGGATACTTCCCATGACCAATTTACCGTCAGCAGAAACCTTTATCACATATATATCTGATGCACCACCCAACGGACCAAGCTTCATTGTCCCAGAAGCATCGAGTGGATATGGAAAATCGCGATCCTTGCTTGTTGTCCTTCCCTGCACAATAGCATTGCCTGAACCATCTACGATGATACTATGGGGATATTCATCGCCATTTCCACCAATATAGGTTGAAAAAAGTCTTTGTTTACCATCGCTGCTGAAACGGGTCAATCCAATATCTACACCGCCAATTGAATTATTGGGACCAAAAGATTGACCTGTCCCTCCCCTGAAAGTTGTCTGCAATGCCCCCAGAGAAAGCGGATACTCAGAACCAAATACAATGCCTCCTGCGTAAAGACTGCCATCCGGACCAGGAGCAGCAGAAAATCCCCAGTTATTGCTTTTGCTTCCAGTATAAGTCGAAAATTCAAGGGTTGGATCAATGACCAATTGATAGTTGCTGTTATAAGGTCCTAGTTTATACCCAACAATATTTTTTGAAACCGTATAGCTACATTTTACTTCTACACGTTGCCCATCAATTATTTGATAAGCATAGGGTTCCAATTCCCTTACTTCTCCCACCGAGGTTGAAATGATCAAAGCACCTGATTTGATCTTGACATTGTCAACGCCATTATACTTCAGTTGTATGATTGATGGATTCGTTTGAGGTGATACAATCAAATCATACTTCAACCCTCCATTGGAAGATGAGTAAAACCTCATGTCAACTCCTTGATATATTGACTGTCTTGTAATGTCATAAAAACTGCGAACACCTGTTTTCCATTTGCGGGGATCGCCTCCTAAAAAATAATTGGATTGGTCAGGACTGGCCTTCCCCATTTGATAGTTTGCTGTTTGATTTCCACCAACAAATGCTACTTCATAGCTGTGAGACTTGATGGTACTTTGATATACCTGCTGCACAGTTTGCTTCCCCTCAATTTCGATAGAATCTGCTTTGGTAAGTGTTGAAAAAATGGACGCATTGTTGTGCATTAAATTTCGGTACCCTTCCTCTTCTAATTTGTTTACTACATAACCGTTTTTATTAAAAAAAATGGTACTGGATCCATGAATGGCCTTGAATTGAAAATCGCCTTCCCATTGACCTTTGTTTTCAATGAAATCTATTGAATAAAAGGACTGCGCAGAAATGCTTGTACTAAGTCCAAATAAAAAAAGCCAAGATAATATCGTAGACTGCTTTAACACATCTATAAGACTTGTATTAAAATTAACGGTTTAAAGCCTTAGAACTTGTTAATAATCAAGATATTTTGCCCCAGATTGTTCCGGAATTTTCTGATTGCAAATGATGCTTCAAAGCAGCATGCAAAGGCTGATTCAAATCAGGATCGGCTGTCAATAATTTATCGGCAATCATCTTTGTTTTCTCCAACAAATCCCGGTCCTGAGCAATATCAGCCAACCTGAAATTCAATGCACCACTTTGACGTGTACCCTGAATATCACCCGGACCCCTCAACTCTAAATCCTTTTCAGCTATTTTAAAGCCATCGGTTGATTTGCACATAATGGATATTCGCTCTTTGGCATCCTTTCCAATATTGTTGGCGGTCAACAAAATACAATAACTCTTTTCACTACCCCTGCCAACCCTGCCTCTTAACTGGTGCAGTTGACTCAAACCGAATTTCTCAGCACTTTCAATGATCATCACAGAGGCATTCGGAACATTCACCCCCACTTCAATCACAGTGGTGCTTACCATGATTTGGGTATCGCCTTTTACAAAACGCTGCATGTTGATTTCCTTCTGATCAGAGGGCATTCTTCCATGTACCATACTGATCCAATACGTTGGCTCGGGGAACCATGCTTTTACATTTTCATAGCCACGCATCAAATCTTCATATTGCAATTTTTCACTTTCCTCAATCAAGGGAAAAATAAAATAGATCTGTCTTCCTTTTACAATTTCAGATTTAATAAAGTCCATCACCTGTGGTCTTGCATCATCTAATCGATGAACGGTTGTGACCGGCGTTCTGCCAGGAGGCAATTCATCAATGACACTGTAATCCAAATCACCATAAGCCGTCATGGCCAATGTGCGTGGTATAGGCGTGGCTGTCATTACCAACATATGAGGCGGAACCACATTCTTCTTCCACAACTTTGCCCGCTGTGCAACACCAAATTTATGCTGCTCATCCACTACAGCCAGTCCCAAACTTTTAAACTGAACTGCGTCTTCAATCAACGCATGGGTACCAACCACTATTTTAATTTCACCTTGATGGATTTTTTGGAGGAGCACTTTGCGTTCAGCCGCTTTGGTAGAACCAGTAATCAAAGCAACTTCAACATTTAATTCAGCAAGCAAGCCAGAGAATTGATCAAAATGCTGATTGGCAAGAATCTCCGTTGGAGCCATGATACAAGACTGATAACCATTGTCAATGGCAATCAGCATGGCCATCAATGCCACAATCGTTTTTCCACTACCAACATCCCCCTGCAACAAACGATTCATCTGGGTGCCGTTACCCATGTCTTGCCTGATTTCTTTTAACACCCTTTTCTGTGCATTGGTAAGTGGGAAAGGCAGGTATTGATGAAAAAAATTATTAAATGTTGAACCAACTTTTGAAAACATGATGCCCCTTGAAAAACGATGTCTTGCAGCACGCATCATCCCCCATCTCAACTGAGATAAAAACAATTCCTCAAATTTCAAACGCCGGATGGCACTCTCGTATTGTTGCTGATTTTTAGGAAAATGAATTTGTTGTAAAGCTGTAAACCTTGAAACCAGTTTTTCGTCTAGGACAATCGAATGAGGTAAATTTTCAGGAAGTTCTTTTTCCTCCAGCACCAGGAATAATTGATACAACAATTTTCCAAGCGCCCTGCCATTCAGTCCCCTTGCCTTTAACTTTTCCGTCACGGAATAAATAGGCTCCAAAAAACTTTTCCCAGACTCATTGCTTTCTTTCAGGGTTTCAATTTCCGGATGAGATAATTGAGGCTTTCCCAGAAAAAATCCAAGCCTGCCATAGGCAACATAATCAACCCCAACAGATAGAATTTTTTGTACCCAGTTGATACCCTGAAACCATGTCAACTCAATCATGCCAGACCCGTCACGCAAATGTGCTACCAGTCTGCGTGACCTTTTTTCTCCAACCACTTCCATGGAAATTAATCTGCCACGTACCTGAACAAAATCCATGGAAGGAGTGATGGTTGCGATCGAAGTAATTTTCGTTTTATCAATGTGCTTGAAAGGAAAATAAAAAAGTAAATCTTCAAAAGTGAAAATCTGCAGCTCCTTCTTCAGCATGTCTGCACGCAATGGGCCAACACCTTTCAGGTATTCAATCGGATTGGATAATATGGAACTTCGGGTGGCTATTTTTATTTTCAAAATTAAATCAATATCCTTTTGAATGGTTTGAAATAAATTTGCAGGATGAATAATATTATTTGGACCCTGAAAGATTTTGCAGAACTGAACCCATTTGAATTGTACCAAATTTTACGCCTCAGGAGCGAAGTTTTTGTAGTTGAGCAAAACTGCATTTTTCTGGATTTAGATGACCTAGATGCCAAGTCACAGCATCTTCAGGGAAGGTCAGATGGAGAGCTCATCGCATATGTAAGAATTCTTCCCCCCGGACTCGCCTATTCCGAACCTTCGATTGGCAGGGTTGTAACATCGCCCCAATCAAGACGCATGGGTGCGGGGAAAGCGTTGATGAAAAAAGCAATTGAAGAAACAGAAGCAATCTATCCAAATAAATCAATCAAAATTGGGGCCCAATTGTATCTGAAGAAATTTTACGAGGGATTTGGATTTGAGCAATGCAGTGACGTGTATCTAGAGGATGGGATAGAGCATATCAAAATGCTCAGAAAATAGGAATTATTTTAAAAAAATTGCTGCAGCTTCTTTCCAATCATGGATGCGGTCGTAGCCTTCAATTTCCCTGTTGTGAAAAGCAGTATAGAGGTATTTTTTCCCAGGGAAATGAACCAGGTTTCTCACATGATCATCAATCATGTAATCTCCATGAATCATTCTTTTGTCTCCACACAAAACCAATTGTTTCCAAGTAAAAAAGGGGAAATGTTCCAGCAGCCAATCATGTTTATCCTTGAGTGAATTGGGAAATTCCACTGCGGCAGAGACGATAAATATCTCGTATTGCTTGTTCATTTCCCTTAATACATCCTGCGCATCATCCATGACTGAAAGGTTTCGGAAAAATCCCTGGCTGTAAAGTCTTTCCAAAATCAACTGCCTATGTTCTTCGGGAAATCCTCTCACCCAAGAGCCTTCCCTCATTTGATCATAGTCAACTTTCAATCCGAATGAACTTTCATACCACCTCACCATGTCGCCCATGGGATCCGCGATGACTTCATCCATATCGATGATAACTCTTTCCATTTAAGACAGTTCAGATTTTAAATACTTAGCAGTATAACTCGACTTTACCTTTAACAGTCCCTCAGGTTTTCCCTGATAGAGCAACTCACCTCCACCATTTCCACCCTCTGGACCCAGGTCAATGATGTAATCAGCCATTTTGATCACATCCAGGTTGTGCTCAATTACCAAGACGGTGTTGCCGCGATTAACCAATTTGTTCAATACATTCAATAATAAATATATATCCTGAAAATGCAGTCCTGTAGTGGGTTCATCTAAGATATAAAATGTTTTCCCTGTGTCTTTTTTAGCAAGTTCTGTAGCCAATTTAACACGCTGTGCCTCCCCTCCACTGAGTGTTACAGCAGATTGTCCTAGTGTAATGTAGCCCAACCCAACTTCCTGAAGCACTTTTATTTTTCTGTACAAATATGGAATATGCTGAAAAAACTCAACTGCTTCATCCACCGTCATGTCCAATACATCGCTGATGGATTTTCCTTTGTATCTAATTTCCAGTGTTTCTCGGTTGTACCTTTTCCCATTGCATTTTTCACAGTGAACATATACATCTGGAAGAAAATTCATCTCGATGACTCTCAATCCACCGCCTTCACATACATCACAACGACCAGCTTTTACATTGAATGAAAACCTCCCTGCATTGTATCCTCTGATTTTTGCTTCCGGCACAGCCGCAAATAACTGTCGGATATCCGTAAAGAAATTACAATAAGTTGCCGGATTGCTGCGAGGAGTTCTACCAATAGGAGATTGGTCAATTTCAATGACCTTATCAATGTGCTCCAAACCTGTAATTTTTTTATATGGCATTGGATCTATGTTGGTATCATAACAGTGTTTACTGAGAATAGGATACAATGTCTCATTGATCAAAGTAGATTTTCCGCTTCCACTGACTCCGGTCACTAGCACAAATGTGCCCAATGGGATACTGATGTCAACATTCTTTAAGTTGTTTCCTGTAGCACCTTTCAAAGACAGTCCATTTCCGTTGCCATCGCGTCTTTGATCGGGGACTTCAATTCGCTTTTTATTATTGAGATACAGAGCCGTCTCTGAGGCAGATCTACAAACTTGCAAGGGTGTACCCGCTGCAACGATTCTTCCACCATGAATGCCTGCCTTCGGACCAACATCGATCAAATGATCTGCAGCCATCATGATGTCTTTATCATGTTCCACAACCAATACGCTGTTCCCAATATCGCGTAAGTTTTGAAGCGCTTGTATCAACTGTTGATTATCGCGCTGATGCAAACCAATAGAAGGCTCATCTAGAATATAAGTGATTCCCTGCAATTGGGATCCAATTTGAGTTGCCAGTCTGATGCGCTGTGATTCTCCTCCACTCAATGTGCGTGTTGGACGATCCAGTGAAAGATATCCCAGGCCCACATTCAGCAAGAATCCAAGTCTTGCTCTGATTTCTTTTAAAATATCCTTGGCGATCAACTGTTGCTTTTCAGTAAGTCTTTTCTCAATATCATCAAACCAGTTGAACAATACCTGCAGGTTAAGCGATGAAAGCGCTGAAATATTTTTTCCATCTACTTTAAAGAATAAACTTTCTTTCTTGAGTCTTGCGCCATTACAAGCAGAACATGATTTCAAAATCATAAATTTTTCTGCCCATTCACGTATACCTTCACTTGAACTCTCTGTAAACCACCTCAAAATCATCGAAGCAACACCCTCAAAAGATGCCTCATTTTCATTCGCCGTTTCTTCTACTTCGATTCCTGCTTCATTGCCATAGAGTATGAGATTCAGGACATTTTTTGGTAGTTTCTCAATGGGTGTTTTTAAACTGAATTTGTGTTTTTTCGCAAGCTGCTCAATGATTTTATAGAAATAGGCATCTCTTGCTTCACCCAGTGGAACAATTCCCCCATCTGCAATTGAAATTGATCTGTCTGGAATAACCGCATCCATGTTAATGGCATGCTGTTGCCCAAGTCCCTTGCAACCCGGACAAGCACCATATGGTGAATTGAATGAAAATGTATTGGGAGAAGGCTCCTCGTAGGAGATACCTGTTTCAGCACACATTAATTTTTTACTGTACTGTACCAATTTGTCTGGCTCATGAACAAGCGCAAAAACAAGTCCCTTGCCTATTTGAAGAGACTGCTGAATGCTTTGAAGCATCCTCATCTTCATTTCATTGCTTACAACCAATCGGTCTACCACGATTTCAATGTCATGAATCTTATAGCGGTCAACCTGCAATTTGGGAACAAGATCTTTGAGTTCTCCATCGATCCTGACTTTTACAAATCCTTTTTTCCTTGTCTCTTCAAACAATTCCCTGTAATGCCCTTTTCTTCCCCTAACAATGGGGGCAAGAATGGTGATTTTTTTATTGGGATATTTTTTATAGACGTCTGCAATGATTTCTTCATCGGTGAACTTCACCATTTTTTTACCCGTCTCATATGAATATGCCTCACTTGCTCTTGCAAAAAGCAAACGCATGAAATCATACACTTCGGTAACTGTTCCGACAGTGGACCTTGGATTTCTGTTGGTGGTTTTTTGTTCTATAGAAATAACCGGTGAGAGTCCGCTTATCTTATCTACATCAGGCCTCTCCATTTCGCCCATGAACTGTCGAGCATACGTACCGAAAGTTTCCATGTACCTTCTGTGTCCCTCTGCATAAATAGTGTCAAAGGCAAGAGATGATTTTCCGCTTCCACTGATGCCTGTTATAACAACCAATTTATTCTTGGGAATGGATATATCAATATTTTTCAGGTTATGTGCCCTGGCGCCAACGACTTCTATTTGGTCAAGTTCTGACATGGAAATGAGTTCAATGAATCAACAGGCAAATGTGGTGAATGTTTGAGGATTTTTAAAAATTATATCCTTCCCATGTAATTTAAGAAATCAGCCAGATCATAAAGTCACCAAAAATCCTTATCTTTGCACCAGTTCTTTTATTTTCTTATCCAGAAAGGCTGAGGGAATGGCCCGTTGAAGCCTTGACAACCTGTTACATGTGTAATAAGGTGTCAAATCCAACTCCGCATTGCGGAGGCAGATAAGTCAGATTTTTCTCTAGACAAGATCGCATCCATCATAGTGAAAACCCATCTGACTTCAGATGGGTTTTTTTATTGCCCCTGGTAAAGGAAAAACGGAAGCATGGAAAAACAAACAAAGACATATCATTACAAGGGGACACTCAAGTTGGAATCAGGAAAAAGCATCCGAGATTTTGATTTGACATATACTGCATGGGGCAAACTTTCAGAAAAAAAAGACAATGCAGTATGGATTTTTCATGGCATGACAGCCAACAGTGATCCTGCTGAATGGTGGCCTGGAATGGTTGGCGAGGGCAAATTTTTTGATCCCTCCAGATTTTTTATCATATGCGTTAACATGCCGGGAAGCTGTTATGGAAGTGTTGGCCCACTTTCAATCAATCCTGATACCGAAAAACAATACCTGCATCATTTTCCTTTTTTCAGCTCACTTGACATGGTGCGGGCTTTTGATGCATTGAGAAAAGATTTACAGATTGAAAAAATCTTCATGGGCATTGGTGCTTCTATGGGGGGCCAACAATTGCTATCCTGGAGCACTGAAATACCTGATTTATTTGAATACATCGTTCCCATTGCAACCAATGCATTTCACTCTCCCTGGGGCAAGGCATTCAATGCATCTCAAAGAATGTGTATAGAAAATGATCCATCCTGGTCCAGTCATTCAGAAAATGCAGGAATGGAAGGAATGAAAGTAGCAAGATCAATTGCACTCATAAGTTACCGCCATTATGAAGCATACAATACAACCCAACAGGACCATGACATGGCAGTTGAAAATTCCAGGAGTGAGTCTTACCAGAGATACCAGGGTGAAAAACTTGGCAAAAGATTCAATGCGATCAGTTATCATGCATTGACCAAAAGCATGGACAGCCATCATTTGGGAAGAGGCACAACAAATGCAGAAAACAAGCTGTCCAAAATCAAGTCAAAAGCAATGATCATTGGAATATCAAGCGATCTATTGTTTCCGGTAATCGAACAAAAATACTTGGCTACACATATTCCAAATGCAAGACTGGAGATCATTGACTCTTTGTACGGACATGATGGCTTTTTACTCGAAAATGAAAAAATAACTGAATTGTTAAACAACTTAATATCAAAATAAGATGGGATCAGAAAAAACACTTGTAATTGGCATGTTTGGATTCGGAGTAGTAGGTGAAGGTTTGTATAAAATCCTGAAACAAACACCTTCACTCAAAGCAAGCATCAAAAAGGTTTGTATCAAGAATCCAGATAAAAAAAGAAATGCACCTTCAACCTTGTTTACGTCAGATAAAAACGATTTGTTATTCGATCCCGAAATCAATGTAATTGTTGAAGTAATCAATGACAGTGTAGCTGGTTATGAAATTGTAACCACTGCACTTAAGAATGGCAAAGATGTTGTGAGTGCAAGCAAAAAAATGCTTTCAGAACATTTGGAAGAGCTGATTGACCTCCAGCAATCAACAGGAAAATCATTGCTGTATGAAGCATCCGCCTGTGCCTCGATTCCGGTGATCAGAAATTTAGAAGAATACTACGACAACGATCTGCTTCATTCCATCAAAGCCATTGTCAACGGATCTACCAATTTTATTCTAACGAAAATGTTTGAAGAGCATCTCAACTTCAAAGAAGCGTTGCTGCTCGCACAGCAATTGGGGTTTGCTGAATCTGATCCTACTTTGGATATTGAGGGATTTGATGCTGCCAATAAATGGGTTCTCTTGCTTGCACACAGCTACGGCATCAATACCAATTTACAGGAGATGTTATTCAATGGAATCACCCAAATCAATGACATCGACGCAAAAGTAGCTCAATCAAAAAATCAGTCCATCAAACTTGTTGCCCAGGCACAAAAATTGAACAATGGAAAGGTGGCAAGTTTTTTGCTTCCACAGTTTATTGACGCAAATGAGCATCTGTATTTTGTAAAAAATGAATACAATGGAGTGGTTATTGAGAGTGGATTTGCTGATAAACAATTTTTTTATGGAAAGGGTGCAGGCAGTTTTCCAACAGGATCAGCTGTACTGAGTGATATCGCAGCATTGAGATATGGATATAAATATGAATACAAAAAGTTACATCAATCCATCAAAGCCACATTGAGCAATGAGTTTCATTTGCGCGTATATGTAAGCTTTGAAAATATTCAGCTCATTCCCAAGGACGAATTCATTCACATAGAAGAATGGCATGCAGGCAATGAAAGAAGTTATCTGATCGGAACAGTCCCCTTCAATTCGTTGTTGCAGACAAGTTGGTGGAAGTCAAACAATACTTCCCTCATACTCATGCCCCAATGCATTGTCGAAAATTCACAGGTCAATGACCTGAAAAAACTCAGCCTTTCTTTAGCAGGAATGGAAGCCTAGCGATCCCCTTGAAAACGATAGGTTCCTGAGCCAACTTCAAAAACGGTGTATCCAGATTCAATACGCAAGAACTTGATTCCGGGTCCACTGAATTCTTTTTTTTCATTCAGCCTTACATTTTTTTCCGAGGGAAAATAAACAACGGCAGTAGTATTGGCAGGCACCGTGGCTTCCATATGGATGCTGCTGCCATCTGTTCTCCAACTGTTGCTGATGCGGCCATAATAAGTATCCAAATAAGCTCCTGCATTTTTCAAACTGTCTACTACATATGGCTTGATGCGTATTTTCTTGTACCCAACACTTCCGTCTTCATTATCGATTCCCACCACGCTTCTGTACATCCAATCTCCGATGGCTCCATATGCATAGTGATTGAAAGAATTCATGCTTGCAGGTTCAAATGTACTATCAGGATGCATGCCGCCCCATCTCTCCCAAATAGTTGTTGCACCCATTTTTACAGGGTAGAGCCATGAAGGAAAAGTTTTCTGCATCAACAACTGATAAGCCATGTCTGCTCTACCATATCTGGTCAACACCTCGCACAAATAAGGCGTACCCAAAAATCCAGTCGACAAATGAGTATTGTAAGATTGGATATTGTCAACTAATTTTTCAACTGCAGATGTACGCAATGATTCAGGTAGCATATCAAACTGCAAGGCCAATACATATGCTGTTTGCGTTCCAGAAACCAAACGACCGGAAGAAGTCATGTACTCTTTTACATATGCGTCCTTGACTTTCTTCAATCTCTGGGTATAAAAATCAACATCATCTTTAATATCCAACACATGGGCTGCTTTGACGAGCAATTGCAAAGAGTGCGCATAAAAGCATTGTGCAATCATGTATTTATCTGTAACTGCAGCACGGCCGTCGTTGTCATCAAAGGGCCTGTAAAACAACCAATCTCCAAAATGAAACCCCTTGTTCCATAAATCATCTTTCGCATTTTTTTCCATGTACCCCACCCAGGCTTTCATTGAGGCATACTGTGTTTCAAGGACTTTCTTGTCTCCGTATACCAGGTACATATTCCATGGAATGATCGTTGCAACATCTGCCCATCCTGTAGACCCCGCAGCACCTGCGCCCAATACATTGGGTATTACAAATGGCACACTCCCATTTTCAAGTTGATCTGTTTGTACATCTTTCAACCACTTGTTGAAAAAATTGTGCACATTGAAATTGAAAGCAGCTGTCCTGGAAAACACTTGTGCATCTCCTGTCCATCCCAATCTTTCATCACGCTGCGGACAATCAGTGGGCACATCCAGGAAATTTCCTTTTTGTCCCCATTGAATATTTTTTTGAAGTTGATTGACCAGCGGGTCTGAACTGGTAAAATTGCCTGACAGTTTCATGTCTGAATGAAGCACCATTGCTACAAAATTCTCGGGCTTCAGTTCTCCCTTGTATCCTTCAACTTTTATGTACCTAAACCCAAAAAATGTAAAATGAGGCTCAAACTCTTCAACTCCACTTCCAGCCAAAACATATGCAGCAGTTGTTCTGGCGGAGCGCATATTATCGATGTAGAAATTTCCAAATTTATCCAGTACTTCTGCATGCTTTATGACAACAGAATCGCCTGCACGTCCGCTAACCTTGACTTTTACCCAACCTACCAGATTCTGTCCAAAGTCCAAAACTTTCTCACCCTTGGGTGTAGTAAATACCCTAACGGGTTGTAAGGTTTCATGCAAGGTAATGAGCTCATTCTCTGTGGCGATTAGATGTTTGTACCCAGTATTTAAAATTTTTACAGCATTCCATTTTGAGTCATTGTAGTCTGGAAGATTCCATCCCTGTTGCTTTTTGCGGGCATCAATTTCTTCGCCGTGATAAATTTCGTTGGACAAAATTTCTCCGTAAGATGATTTCCATTTTTCATCTGTGATAAAATAATCTCTTGTTCCGTCTTTATAAACAACATTGATTTGCAACAACAGTCCTAGCTCTTTTCCATATATATCTACGTTGTTGGTCCAACCCAAAGTACCTCGAAACCATCCATTTCCCAAAATCGCCGCCAATGCATTCTTCCCCTTTTTCAACATAGCTGCAACATCATACGTCTGATATTGGAGTCTCTTCTTATAACTGGTCCAGCCCGGCGTTAAATAGGCATTGCCAATTTTTTTACCATTGATCGATGCTTCATACATTCCCTGTGAAGTTATATAAGCGGTTGCCTGAGCAATTTCTTTGCTGATGTTGATGGTATTTCTAAAATATTGAGCAGGTCGATTTTTCTTATCCTCTTCAAATCCAATACCGATCCACTTTGCCCTCCATGAACTGGAATCAAAAAAAGCAGTATGAAAAGTTGATGCCTTTGACCAAGGAGAAACATTGCCATGATTGTCCCATACACGGACCTGCCAACTGTATTTCGTATCTGGATCAAGTTTTTGTCCATTGTATGATACAAATACAGACTGATCGGATGGGACCTTTCCAGTGTTCCACGCTTTTTGCTTTGCATTGCTTACAACCAACTCATAAGCAACTTGCATGGTAGCATTTTGATCTGATGAGATCTTCCAAGTGAACCGTGGACGCACAACAGTCACCCCTACTGGATCGCGCATGTTTTCACAAAGCATTTCTGTGACAGTTGTTTGTGAAAACACATGTACGGAAGAAAAAATCAGAAAAAAGCTAGCAATCATTTTTTTCATAAACATGCGTTTGAATAAGCGTAATTATTTCGGCAGGATCACATTCGTAACTCCCATATCTCTGCACATTTGATTATAACCCGCAACATCGTTTGATAATAAATCTTTCATTTGTTTTTCATATACCAACCATTCAGCATGCAAATCAACATAGCGCTTTTCCTGTCCAACTGTTACATATGGCACTGTTGCACTCAATTCCCCGTGCACAAAAATGATATTGGCACTGAGTTTGTTGACAAAATTGATGATGTCGTCATATGACTGCGCCTTGGGTTGTATCAATTTTTCTTTCCATTGCTTGATCTTTTCGATGACTGACTTTCCTTTGTCTACCAAGTCTTTTTTGGCATCATCGTGTTGTATCAACTTATTGAGATCTTCAATCTGTTTTGAAAGCGCATTCATTTGGTTGACCGCAACATGGATATCAACCATGTCCTTTTCAAGTTTTTTCAGCAATGCATCCTGTGCTGCATAGTCGGCATTTGAATATTGAAGCCTTGGATCCTGACTAAACTTTAATGTTGCTGTCTGCTCAACATCATCGGCTTTCAAAACAATTGAATATGCTCCAGGCACAATCTTTCCTCCATTGTAATTTCCCTCTATGTATACATTGTCAATTGTCGGCATATCCGGGCGACGCAGATTCCACACAAACCTGTTCAGTCCTTTTTTTACACTCAATACAGGTTCTTCTTTGAGGCTATTGTTGGTGGATGGCACTTCGATGGATTTGTTGCTGAATGATCGGACTATATTTCCCTGTGCATCTTTTATTTGAATTGATAGATGCTTGATGCTGTCATTTGGAAGATGATAGTAGATCACTGCTCCTGTTGCAGGATTGGCAGAAGTTGTATTGGGGTATCGGGTAGTATCCCCATCATTGCTGTCAAAAATACTGTAACCAGATATTCGGTAGGTCTCGTGTATTGGCATCAATTTGACATTGGCCTGACTGTCAAAACCTCTTAGTGGCTGCAGTTCATCCAAAATCCAAAACGCTCGGCCTTGAGTTGAAGCAATCAAATTATTTTGATGAACTTTCAGGTCAGTAATGGGAGTCACAGGCAGATTCCTCTGAAACCTGCTCCATGAATTTCCACCATCATAAGAGATAAACAACCCAATTTCGGTTCCTGCAAACAAGAGATTTTTTCTGATGTTATCTTCTCTTACCACTCTTACACATGCGCCGTAAGGAAGTCCCTTGATGACTTTGGTCCAGGTTTTTCCGTAATCGTTTGACTTGTATGCAAATGGTGTAAAATCGTTGAACTTGTATTTTGTTGCTGCAATATAAACTGTAGCTGGATCATGTGGAGAGACTTCTATGACATTGATCAATGCTTCTCCTAAATCTGCTGGAGTAATGTTGACCCAGTTTTTGCCATCATCTTTGGTAACGTATACCAATCCATCATCACTGCCTGTATACATGACACCCTTTTCTAGGTCGGATTCCATGAAATAAGCGATCGTACAATAATTTTCACCGCCAGCACCTTCATTCGTATAAGGATACCCGCTGATACCCATTTTGGTTGTATCGTGGGTGGTCAGGTCTGGAGATATCGATTCCCATGATTTACCCATGTCTCTTGTTCTGAATAGTCTGTTGCCGGCATGGTAGTATACATTTTTTTCATGCTTTGAATATGCGATCGGTGCATTCCAATTGAATCGATAGGTCATATCCTTCGGTTGCATGGCCTGATATTGCATTGGATATACCATCACACCAACACCTTCACCGGTTTGGGTATCCAAGAGTTCAATGGTTCCCTGATAGCTTCCTCCCATTACATATCTTGGATTGTTTGGATCAAATCCCAGGAATGCAGATTCGCCTCCTGCAGAATAGGTCCATTGACGATCTCCAATGGATCCTCCCTGTAGATTTCTGCTTGCAATTTTAACAGAAGTATTGTCTTGCTGACCGGCATAAATATTGTAGGGAAACAAATTGTCGACATTGATGCGATAAAACTGTGCTGTTGGCTGATTGTTTTGAGAAGTCCAGACATTCCCTCCATTGAAAGTGACAGCTGCTCCACCATCGTTAGAGATGATCATATTCTGATTATTTTTGGGATTGATCCACAATTGATGATAATCTCCATGGGTTCCTCGGATATTGGTCCATGACTGTCCGCCGTCAGTTGATTTGAGTCCCGCTGCTCCAAGAACATACACTGTATTCTCATGTTGTGGATCTGCAAATACTTCGATGTAATACCATGCACGTGAAACCAATCGATGGTCCTTGCTGATGCGCCTCCAATTTATACCTGCGTCATTGGAAACAAACAATCCGCCTTGCTCTTTCTCTGTATCACTTTCTATCAATGCATATACTTTATTGGAATTGGCCTGTGAAACCGAGATGGCCATTTTACCCAATTCCTTTGGTAGTCCGTTTTGAATTTTTATCCATGTCTCTCCACCATCTGTGCTCTTGTACAATCCACTTCCCTTGCCGCCGCTTTGAACGGCCCAGGGCAAACGCCTGTGATCCCACATGGCTGCATAAAGAATACGTGGATTGTTCATATCCATGCTCAAGTCAACACAACCTGAATTTTCATCCACATACAAAATATTTTTCCAGGTTTTTCCTCCGTCTTCCGATTTATAAATGCCTCTTTCCTTGGAGGAACCATGCAATGCTCCTTGTGCCCCAACATATAGGATGTCTGGATTATTCGGATGAATACGTATGCTTGAAATATGGCGCGTGAGCTCCAATCCGAGATGCTTCCATGTTTTTCCTGCATCGGTTGATTTGTATACCCCATCACCATATGAAGTCATCACACCTCTGGGCGCATGTTCACCCATGCCAACAAAAACTACATTCGGATCTGCATCTGCAACAGCAACTGCTCCCACTGAACCTGTTTGGAAAAATCCATCTGAAATATTTTTCCATGTTTGTCCGGCGTCTTCCGTTTTCCAAACTCCACCTCCCGTGGTTCCCATATAATACGTCAAAGGATCTCCCTTCACACCTGTAGATGTAACAGATCGACCTCCGCGAGTAGGTCCTATGTTTCTCCAATAAACGGACTTGAAGTATTCATCCAAATTGGTGCTGGAAGTTTCTGGCACAGCATTTTTAACGAGCGTCTTTTTCTGTGCAAGAACAGAAAGACTTAAAAGTGCAGAGAAAAAAAGAGATCCGAAGATGCGGGCAAAATTATGTGGCATGGTTACAATTTTTGGATAACTAAGATAAGTAATTGGTGATTCGATTGAAGCATCAGTACCTAAAAAATGGATTCATGTAAAACCTGGTTCCATCCTTAATCACACATTCAATCCTCATATATGTATCGGAAGGAGCAAACTGATATTGAATTGTATCTTTCAGGTATTCCTCTGCCAAGCGTTTCCCGTCGTTTCCAATCAATCTGACGGTATCAACGACGTTGGAAAATTGTACGCGTACGGTTTCATTGACAACTTCCACAGATTGCAGCAATTTTTTAGCTGATTCGATTTTCTTTTTCTTCGCTATCAAATCATCTGTTTCAACTCTTGGAGCCCAGACCGAAATGGTGGATCCCAATCTCAATGCATCATACAATCCCTCTGAACGCCCTTTCGAACCATAAACAATATTATAAAATCGACTGATCAAGCTATTCTTAAAAACATTGTGCACATCATCATTGGCAATGCCAAAAACTGCACGTCCGCTTGACAAAGCTGCGTCCCAATGGGCAAGTGATTGTGCTTGTGGATTCAGGATTTCAATCAGGTCGTAATTGTACAATTGCTTCATTTCACTCACCTTATATCCATTTAACATGGCTGGGTGGTTCAAAACAATCAGTGCATGGGGATCTTCTGCAATTTTATTGATGATGGATTGTTTGTTATCGATTGTCTGAGGAAAGAAATAATCTTTCCAAACAACTCTTGATCCACCAATGACAAGCTGATGGGTTTTTTGAAGGTTGATGCCATGCTCATACACTGGCACATAATTGATTGCATTTTGCTGAAATGTATCAATCTTGAAATATTGTGATACACCATGAAATAGATACCCCATGCTATCGTAGCGCATCCATATATCCTGGGCACTTCCTTTTCCATTGGTCAATCCGCCCCACGCCTTCGCATGTGCATGAAAATTGGCAACGACCGCATCATTGGTGTCCAGTTGGGCATATGGATTGTAAATCTTGCTCCCAGAAAACATTGTTGCAGAGGGAAATACAGCCTTGGGACAAAACAGATATTGATCCATTAACAGCCATACAACAAACAGCAATGGAATGAAATACAATAGCCTGTATCTTTTTTTCATGAATTTTTAAAATGTAAACTGCTATCAATCGTCATCTTCATCGCCCTCATTCAATTTCAAAAATGCAGCACGCTTGGGACCCGGAAAAGGAATATTGCCTTTGATGCCATGCCAAAGCACTTTATTGAATTCAATATCATTGTTGGCATCTTCTTTTGCAAAATTGAATTTCTCCGATTTTTTTTGCCATTCGTTGATTGCAGTATTGCGCTGATTCATGTCAACATCTGGAACAATTGCCTTGAAATCAAATGGTCTAGCCACTTTGTCAAAGCATCTCCACATAGGCGTTGCTGCTGCGTCGTATTGTGTCATGGGGCCCATTCCCAAAATCAACTCCATTGTTCTCAACATGGACGATGTAGTATAAGGCGTATGATCAACAAAACCTCGCTTTACAAATCCACCTGCAACATAGGCCGTGCTCCTGTGTGCATCTACATGGTCGGCACCATTTTGTGCATCATCTTCTAAAATAAATACAGCTGTCTCATTCCAGATAGCACTCTTTGACAATGCTTCTACAAACATGCCAACTGCCAAATCGTTGTCTGCGACATGTGCATAGGGGGTGGGTCGTCCCAATCTGACTCCCTCGGTATGATCATTGCCAAATCTGACTGTATTGAATTGCGGCAACTTGCCAATTGCCAACAGCGAATCAAAATCCTTTTTCCAAATTCTGAACCTGGTTGTGTCCGCGATGTTCAAATTGTATTCAGGATATCCTGCACAAAAATGATTGTTCAAAACAGAGATAGTTGGTTTGTTGCCAGACATAAACTCACCATAAGTTCTGAAGCTGACACCATATCTATTACAATTGTTCCAAATGAATCCGGCTTTGTTGTTGGCAATCTCTCTCTCCCCTTCTCCACCATAGGTGCCGCCTCTTCCGCCATAGCTGGTCGGCCATGTTTTTTCCAGGTAATCATTGGCAAGTGCGCCCATGCTCCAATTATGACCATCCGCACTTACTTCAGCATCCACATAAAAATTATCCAACAATACAAACTTGTCAACAAGTGCGTGCTGATTGGGCGTATACTTTCTTCCAAACAAAACAAGCGAAGTATCTCCATTTCCTTTTTCAACATCACCCAATACTTGGTCATATGTCCTGTTTTCTTTGATTACGTAAAAAACATATTTGATAGGTGACTTGTCACCGAGTTTCATGGGAATAGGATTCCCTTCATCAGCGATGCCCGCATTTACAGTCTTTTGAGGGGAATAGGGCGCATTCTCATACACGCGACGGGTGTATTGATCCAACAAGAGTTGATTGGGAACCTCAATGATGCTCATGGAGCCTTTGAAGAGTCCCCCAATATATTCTACCTGTGATCCATCTTTTACTTCAAATCCATGGTGGATTACATCTTCCTTTTTTCTCAAGGGTGAAGGACCAAATGGATTGGCTTTGGAAGTCATTCCCTTTCCATTGGCTACCCAAATTTTTCCATTGATGAATCGTACTGAAGTTGGATACCAACCTACAGGTATAAAACCTTTGGGTTTACTATTGCCAGGAACAGAAACATCAAAAGTGGCAAGGCAATTGTTATCGGCATTGGCGATGTACAACTTCTTTCCTACTGGATCCAAGGCTATGCTGTTGGTGGTTGAACCACTGGGTGAATTTGGATACAATGCAGCATCCAATGTTTCGATCACTGCTTTTTTGGAAAGATCAATGATTGAAACTGAATTGTCGTTGGCATTGCACACATAAAGATATTTTCCATCATTTGTCAGCAACATTTCGTTGGGATTGTCGCCAACACCGATGGGTTGTTTCCATTGCCTGTTTTTTGTATCAAAAACCAACACCTTGTCACATCCCCAGCAGGTGATATACAGTTCATTTGTTTTAGAAGAAAATTTACAATCATATGCCTCTGCATCGAGTCCGTATTTATTGACAACCTGCTTGGTACGCATGTCTACTGCGTACAACATTTTATCTTCTCTGGTAACAACGTACATCATATTATTGGATTCATCCAATGCAATCCCTGCTGGTCCGACGCGCACCGGCCATGGGCGATCCAATGAAATGCTGTCAATACGCTTTAATTGTTGATTGATAATTTCATACTTCACAATTCGATTGTCGTGTCCACCTGATACATAAATAAATTTTTCATCTGAAGTAAACGTGATTCCATACCATGATTTTTCAATTTCAACCTGATCAAGTATGCGCTCAGATTTTACATCGATTAATTGTATGGACTGCGTACTTTGACCATTGTTGGTAACGGCTAAATATTTATTTGATTTGCTTACTGCGATGTTCAAAGGAAGATCACCCAGGTCGAATGACTTTCCAACTGGACTGATTTTCCATCCGTTGGGAAGTTGCAATGGCTGTGGAAGTGTTTGTGCATGTCCATTTCCGAGTATGAACAATAAAAGAAAGGGTACTAAATTTTTCATGTGGACTTATTTATGTTCAACTTTTTTTACAAAATCAATCAACCCCCTGAAATAATTCTCCTGGTCATCATACATGGCCATGTGACCGCCGTTGGGACAATACGTGTAGGTTCCATTTTTAACCTGTGTGGACATCCACTTCATGTGAGTGGGATCCATGGTGTCATGTTCCGCTCCGATAACAAGTGTTGGTACTTCAATTTTGGGAAGCTCTTTGCTTACATCCCAGTTGTTCAATCGCCCTGAAATGCCAAATTCACTCGGTCCCTGCATGGTTACATAAAGCGACTGATTCATGCTGGCAAATGCTCTCTGCACCAATGCGGGCCATTCAGCATATGGTTTGCGCAGCATGTGTTTTTCGTAAAAATTGGGAATCAATAATCCCATGTATTGTGGATTTGCAAAATCATTTCGTGCTTCCATTGCTCGAATCGAATCAAGCACTGTTTTATCCATTTGTTTTGCCAATACTTCATCAGCATACTTATCATAATCAGGACAGCTTGACATCATGTTGGAAATGATCAGTCCTTTTAAATTTTGCTGATACTTCAGAGAATACTGCATGGCAAGAATTCCTCCCCAAGAATGTCCCAATAAATAGAAATTATCTTTGTTGAGTCCCAACGCTACCCTTACCTGCTCCACCTCTTCCACGAATCGATCCAAGTCCCAGTAGGCGGTATCATTTGGATTATCAGAATATCCGCACCCCAGTTGATCATAGTAAATAAATTCAATGCCTTCTTGCGGAAGAAAATTTTCGAAACACTGAAAATAGGCGTGTGTGCCGCCTGGACCTCCATTCAAAAGAAGGATTTTGGTCTTTGGGTTGTTACCAAAGCGCTTGGTCCAGATATTGAATTTTTTACCCAAACTTTCAATTTGGATGATTTTTTCATTGCCGGTTTGCATTCCGGAATCTTGTCTGGCAAAGTAATCAGCCAAGCTGATCTGCGAAGATTGCTTGCATCCAATGAGCATTGCTGTCAAACCGAGCAGGATGAATATTTTTTTCATATGCTTTATTTTTTTCTTGGAATTTTTTGATCACGCTGTGCAGCATGATAAGCGAAAGAACAAACAACAGCAGCAATCTGTTTCAAATCATTTTCAATCAAATGATCGTATACGTCCATGTTGCTATGGTGTGTTCTTGTATCATATTCAATCTCATCTTGTATAAACTGAAATCCAGGCAAACCAACTCCATCAAATGATTGGTGATCTGTACCGCCCGTATTGTTGATGGTTACCGTTGTTGCACCCAAGTCCTTAAAAGGCTCCAACCAGGCGGTGAAAATATCATTGCAAGCTTCGTTGCCCTGTAAATAAATACCACGAACCTTTCCTGTTCCGTTGTCGATGTTGAAATAAGAAGAGAATTTTTCATGTGCAGCAGTTTTGGGATTGGCCGCATTCCCCCCAAATGTTTTGGCAACGTAGGCCCTGGATCCCAACAAGCCCTGCTCTTCTGCACTCCACAATCCAATTCGAATGGTGCGGCGTGGCTGGATATTGAGTGATTTTAAAATGCGCATCACTTCCAACATTACAGAAGATCCTGAAGCGTTGTCTGTTGCACCAGTACCTGTTTGCCAGGAATCAAGGTGTGCACCTATCATCACCACTTCATCCTTCAATGATGGATCGGTACCGGGAATTTCAGCGATGACATTGTATCCATTCAAGTCATCGTTGTAAAACTTGGTTTTCACATCTGCATCCGCCTTAACACTCATGCCATTTTTTGAAATTCTGAGCATTGTATTGTAATCTTCCACCCCGATGACAAGGTCTAGAAAATTATCAGGATCTGTAGCCTTGTATGATCCACCACCCTGCGCAAAGATGGTTCCATCATGGTTGCGAAGCGATGAACTGAGGATTGCTACTGCTCCCTCATCTTTGGCCATGTTCTTCAGAATGTTCAACATGCGCTGAGGGGCCATGGCACGTTGCATTTGCTCTCGTATTCTTCTCATTTGTGCTGTATCTCTCTGCTGACGACCAGGTGCAGCATCGGCCATCTTCTTAAGATCTTCATCTGAGTATCTTTCAGCATCTGCTTTGAAGCTGTGCACGTAATTATAGTTCATATCTGGCAATAAAATTTTGCCTTTCAACTTTCCTTTGTAATTCATGAGAGCAAGGGAGTCCTTCATTTCAATGACCATCACTTCCGCATTTTTGAGTCCCTTTGTTCCAACAGTCCAGGTCTTGGGATATGCCAGTATAGGTTTATAGTATGGTGCAGTCATTGCGAAATAAGCTTTTTCCAATTCCCATCCTTTTCCAAACTCGCCCCATGCCTCTTGGTGGGCGTTGTCAAGGCCGATTGACTTCAAAAAATCTACTGCATAACCAGCTGCTCTTTTATATCCCGGTGAATTGGCCAACCTATTACCATTCAGATCAGTTAGATGCAAGGCGATGTCCATCACCCTTGATTTATTCAAAGCCTCTTCTCTGATTTTGTTGACCATGTTTTGATCAACTTTTTCTTGTGCCAATGTGAGAAGCACGCATATGAGTGCAGACATGAAAAACAGCCATCTTTTGGTCATAAATATTTTTTTTGAATGTAAGTATAAACTTTGAAAGAAGGAGCGGGTATACTGCTAAATACAAAAGCCACTCTATGAGTGGCTTTAAGTCGGGGCGGCAAGATTCGAACTTGCGACCTCCTGGTCCCAAACCAGGCGCGATAACCGGGCTACGCTACGCCCCGAATATGTTCAAACTGCGGTGGGGGCGGGATTCGAACCCGCGGTACAGAGTTACCCGTACGGCAGTTTAGCAAACTACTGATTTCAGCCACTCATCCACCCCACCGTCTGAAACCTGGTGTTTCAGGGACGGCAAAATTACTAAAGAACCCGCAATCCCCAAAAGATTTATGCAACTAATGTTGAATAAGGTTACATGGCAGCCAACTGCACCTTCTGCTGAAGCTCCATTACGCTCTCACGGAACATATTGTCCGTATCCATCAGGTCTTTAACAGTCTGACAAGAGTGAATGACAGTGGTATGATCTCTTCCTCCAAAATGCTCTCCAATGGTCTTGAGGGAGTTTTTGGTGAAAATTTTTGCCAAATACATCGTAATCTGACGGGCCTGAACAATCTCACGCTTCCTGGTCTTCTGCAACAGCCTGTCATAAGGAAGATCAAAGAATTCACATACCATTTTCTGGATGGTATCGATAGTAATTTCCTTAGAAGAAGTCTTGATGAAGTTGCGCAATACTTTCTTCGCTAAATCAAGATCAATTTCTCTCTTGTTCAAAGAAGATTGTGCCAACAAAGAAATCAATGCACCTTCCAATTCCCTTACGTTATTCTGAATGTTATAGGCAATGTACTTCACCACATCCTTAGGAAGGTCAAGTCCATTGTTCTTCATTTTCTTCTCTAGAATCTCTATCCTGGTTTCATAATCAGGCACCTGCAAGTCAGCACTCAATCCCCATCTGAATCTGCTCAACAAACGCTCTTGCAATCCTTCCAAATCTTTTGGTGGCTTATCTGAGCTCAAGATCAATTGCTTGCCTGATTGGTGCAAGTGATTGAAGATGGCAAAGAAAGCATCTTGTGTTTTTTCAGCTCTGTTGAAAAACTGCACATCATCCAAAATCAATACATCAATTAATTGATAAAAATGAATGAAGTCGTTGATGGCATTGTTTCTGCTGTGATCTTGGAACTGGTTGATGAATTTCTCAGAACTC
>JBEAYH010000060.1:0-19082 GCA_041159435.1 Bacteroidota bacterium
ACCCTGCAAAACGACCAACTGTCAGGTAAAATTTATGCAAGCAATGGGAAGACCTACACTTTTACTGGTGTTCGCGCACCTTCATTGCACAGAGATAAAGAGCCAACTTGGGGTACACCCATTCAACTGTTCAATGGGAAGGATTTGAAGGGTTGGCATACTCAAAAACCAGAAAATCAATGGGTAGTTGAGAACGGAATCATGACGAGTCCTCGCTCTGGTTCAAACATCATGACCGATCAAACCTTTACTGACTTTAAACTACATATTGAGTTTCGTTATCCAAAGGGAAGCAACAGCGGCGTTTATTTGAGAGGCAGATATGAAGTACAAGTAGAAGACAGTTATGGAATGGAACCCTCTTCAACACTCTTCAGTGGCGTATATGGTTTCCTTACTCCCAATCAAATGGCTGCCAATCCAGCTGGTGAATGGCAAACATTTGACATCACATTGGTGGGCAGAAAAGTTACGGTTGTAGCGAATGGAAAGACTGTTATCTGTGATCAAAACATTCCCGGTATTACTGGTGGAGCACTCGACAGCAAGGAGGGTGAACCCGGACCAATCTTCCTTCAGGGAGATCACGGTCCAGTTGAATATCGAAACATCATCATCACCCCCGCAAAATAAAAACATCATCCCGCAGCCACTGCGGGATGCTTCTTTATGAGAATCATCATAGCTTCATTTCTTGTATTGTTTGCATCGGTCCTGCAAGCACAGCAACCCAATATCCTGGTCATTTTTTCTGATGATCATACCCAGCAAACCATCAGTGCATATGGTAGCAAATTGATGCAAACCCCCAACATTGACAGAATAGCACATGAAGGGGCATTGTTTAATAATGTGTTTGTAACCAACTCTATCTGCGCGCCCAGCAGGGCTGTGTTGTTAACAGGGAAATACAGCCATATCAATGGACTAAAAGACAATGGCCCCAATCGCTTTTTCAATCCAGATCAACAACAGATCCAAAAAATCTTGGCTCAAAAAAATTACCAAACAGCTTGGATTGGAAAGTGGCACCTGCAAACCTTGCCTACTGGATTTGATTATTGGAAAGTATTACCCGATCAAGGAAATTATTTCCAGCCTGATTTTATTGACATGGACAAGGATACTGTTCGGCACAAAGGATATGTAACAGATCTGATCAGTGATTTTTCATTGGACTGGTTGTCTAAAAGAGATCAGCAAAAACCATTTTTCCTGGTTGTAGGTGAAAAAGCAACGCATAGAAATTGGATGCCAGATCCGCGTGACTTTGCTGAATTTGAAAATCGCAATTTTCCCCTGCCCGAAAATTTCTTTGATGCATATGATCAACGGCAAGCTGCTGCAGAACAAGACATGACCATTTCCAAAACCATGTTGATGCATGATGATTTAAAGATTGGTGTCGATTACAACAAGAGGGGAATGTTTGGCAGGATGAATGACGAACAGAAAAAAGCTTACAAAGCTTACTATGATAGAGCACAACAGTCATTTGAAAAAATCAAACATGATAGCATCGAAGTTGTGAAATGGAAATACCAGCGATACCTGCGCGACTATCTCGCCACTGCCAGATCGATGGACAGAAACATTGGGCGGATCCTTGATTATCTTGATTCAACAGGACTCGCATCCAATACAATTGTCATTTATACTTCTGATCAAGGATTTTACATGGGTGAACATGGATGGTTTGACAAGCGATTCATGTACGAAGAAAGTTTGCGTACACCCTTCATGATGAAATATCCTGGAAAAATTCAACCTGGCAGCATGGTTGATCAAATGATTGTAAATATTGACTTTGCTCCTACATTGATTGATTATGCAGGGATGAATGTACCACAAGACATGCAGGGAAGGAGTTTCAAGAACATCGTTGCCAACACCCAACCTGTGAAAGATTGGCGAAAATCCATGTACTATCATTATTATGAGTATCCCGAACCCCATCGGGTAGCACCACATATTGGGATAAGGACAGAACAATACAAGCTGATCAGATTTTATGGTCCGGTTGATCGCTGGGAATTATTTGACATCAAAGCGGATCCGCATGAAATGCATAATTTGATTGACAAAGCATCCAAGCAACTTATTTCATCATTGAAGTCAAGTTTGGTAAAATTAGCCAAGGAGTATAAAGATGCTGAAGCAGTTGAATTGCTGATGAAATAGCAATGCTTATTTTATTTCTTCAAATTCTATGTAGTCATCATCCTTGTCAACCTTGGATGTATGTTTAGGAGCAGGTGTAGGCTCCTCTTGCTTTTGATAGAATTGTTGCTGTTGTTCTCTAACAGCGTCAAATTGTTTTTTTATCTGTTTGGTTGTTTTGGCAACAGGAATGATAAAATCAAATATGAACTTGAAGAGAAAATAAAATAGAAATCCCAGCAACAGGTACTTTAAGAACATGGTGTAAAGGTAGGATGAATCATTATTTCAGCGCATCGCTGATCTTGTCGGTTATCTTGTTGACAAAATTTTTAACGGCTTGTTGTAGTTTTTCGCTTTCCATTACATGCGTTACGATTTCAGCCCAGAAGCTGCTCGCACGGGTGCGCTTCCCAAATACAGAGTTGAGGCCCATTCCCATAAAATTATCCCGCAGATGCTGAAAATTATGATCGATTTTGTTCTCGAGCATATGTTGTTTGAGCCTGAGGTCACTCATTCTTTTGTTCAGCGCATGAATATTTCTAATTGGTTTTTTCATGGTATCAGTATTCGTCTCTTTCATCAATTGACTCTTCATCATCTGCTGTAGCGGTATGTATGAAAATCCTTATCAATGGATTGAGAAATAGTATGCGTCTGAACGCAATTGAAATCGCTGTGATCAACAGAAATACGGCTCCTCCGCACAAAAAACCAAGCGTTGCACTGCCCAGTATATCCGCCATCCACCATGAAAATGCAATCACAAGAAATAAAAGAAAAAAAAGTAACATGGAACTGACCAATCCAATCAACAGCAAGGCGCTCAGTGTTTTGGCTGTGATTTTGATCGCACCCAGTTTGAGCAATTCAATCCTGGTGTCAATATATTCCGCCACCAGCTTTTTATTCTCTTTGTAAAATTCTCCAAGGTTTTCTTCAGAGGCCATGAGGGTTGTGGGTTTTGGGTTAACAGTTGACGGTTGACGGTTGACGGTTGACGGTTGACGGTTAACAGTTAGGAATGATAAAGTTATTTTCTCTATTCAGAAAAATGGCTGATGTTGGTCATTTTTCTTTTAATCCCCCCCAATTGTCAACTGTTAACCGTCAACCCAGACCCACAACCCCCAAAACCATTTTGCAGATTGCTCCAATTGTCCTAGTTTTGCAGTGGAAAGAAACAAGTGAAGGGAACGGATTCGTTCCCTTCTTTATTTCTCAGATATGGCAACTTTAGATAAAACAGGACAAATAACGGATATCCTACAATCACTGCTAAGTACTGATAATCAATACTTTGTAGTGAAGGTATCGATCCGTCCAGTCAACCATTTCAGTGTTTTTGTTGATGGCGATGCTGGGATAACAATTGAGAAATGTGTGCAGATCAACCGGGCGCTGTACAAGAAAATTGTGGAGCAAGGAATTTGCAATGATGGGGAATTTTCTTTGGAGGTTTCATCTCCTGGTGTCGATGAGCCATTGGTGCTGCCCCGACAATACGTAAAAAACATTGGTCGGAGCGTGGAAGTAGAAATGCTGGATGGGAGGAAGTTAGAAGGAAAACTCCTTTCAGCCGATGAGACATCCATTCAATTGGAGGAGGAAAAAGGCAAGGGCAAGAAAAAAGAAATCATTCAACATTTCTTGCTGATAAAAGACATTCAATCAACCATTGTAAAACTGATATTTAAATAATAGAACATTAAATTGTAGCATATGGCCAGTATTAATTTGATCGAATCGTTCCAAGATTTCAAAGATGCGGAAAACATCGATCGTCCCACGCTCATGAAAGTATTGGAGGATGTTTTTAAAACATTGCTCCGTAAAAAATACGGATCAGATGAGAGTTTTGACGTAATCGTCAATACAGAAAAAGGTGACCTTGAAATCGTTCGCCACAGGATGATTGTAGAAGATGGAAAATTGGAAAATCCACTCATGGAAATCGAATACAGTGAAGCTGTAAAGATCGAGCCTGACTTTGAGGTGGGAGAGGAATTGTATGAAGAAGTAGACATACAGGATTTCGGTCGTCGTGCCATTCTTGCTGCGAAGCAGACGCTTGCCAGCAGAATCGGTGATTTGAAAAAGAATGCATTGGTGAAGAAATATGGTGACCGTGTTGGTGACATCATCAGTGCTGAAGTCTATCAGGTATGGAAAAAAGAAGTCTTGTTGATCGACGAAGACGGAAATGAATTGATCCTTCCAAAGTCTGAGCAAATACCTTCAGATTATTTCAAAAAAGGGGAAAGCATTCGCTCAGTCATTAAGAAAGTTGAACTTAAAAATAACTCACCAGTAATCATACTTTCAAGAACACATCCTTCTTTCCTTGCGAAATTGCTCGAGATAGAAGTTCCTGAAATTTTTGATGGATTGATTGTCATCAGAAAAATTGTTCGTGAACCAGGTGAGCGTGCCAAAGTAGCTGTTGAAAGCTATGACGATCGCATCGATCCGGTGGGAGCCTGCGTGGGTATGAAAGGAAGCCGTATCCATGGTATTGTTCGTGAATTGAAGAATGAAAACATCGACGTAATCAATTTCACCAACAACATTCAATTGTTGATTCAGCGTTCACTGACACCTGCCAAGATCACCCGCATGACGATTGACAATGAAGGCAAGCGCGCAGAGGTATTTGTTTCTCCTGATCAGGTTTCACTTGCTATTGGAAAGCGCGGTGTGAACATCAAGCTCGCCGAGGATCTTACTGGTTTCGATATTGACGTTTACCGTGACAACGAAGGTGAAATGGCAGAATACGATATCGATTTGGATGAATTCAGTGATGAAATTGAAACATGGATCATCGAGGAATTGAAACGCATTGGATGTGATACTGCAAGAAGCGTATTGGATCTAACTGCAACTGAATTGGAGCGCAGAACGGATCTCGAAAAAGAGACGATCGATGAAGTGCGTGAAATTTTGAGAGCAGAATTTGAAAAGGACTAAATATTGCATCAAGGATTGTTAGATAAAAAAGCTGAAGGAGGATAAATGTCAGAATCAAACACACCCAGGTTAATGGCCGCGGCCAAGGAATTCAACATCGGTAAAGACACGTTGGTTGACTTCCTGGTTGGGAAAGGATTTAGCAAGGACGATCTGAAACCAACGTCAAAATTGACAGAGGACATGTATCGCTCCCTGCAAATGGAATTCTCTTCCGACAAGGCTGCAAAAGCCAAGAGCGATGCGATTGAAATCCCCAAAGGTGCTGCTGCAGAAGTGAAAAAGAAAAAGGATGAAGAGGAAATTGTTTTCAAAAAAGAAACAAAGAAAAAAGCTGAGCCTGCAAAACCTGCTGAACCTCCTGTAGAAAAAGTAAAAATAGATGCGCCAGAATTGGACGGACCAAAGATTCTGGATAAAATAGATTTAGAAGCACTCGACACGAGTACACGTCCCAAGAAAACATCCAAGAAAAAAGAAAAAGCCCCTGAGGCAGTTGAAGCACCTGCTGAAAAACCGGAAGAGCCCATCGTAGAAGAACCCACTAAAAAAGCAGCAGAACCAGAAATTGAGCGTGTAAAAATTGAGGCTCCTGAGTTGGAGGGTCCAAAGATCATCGGGAAAATTGAATTGGCTCCTGAAACAGATGAGAAGGCTCAACACAGTGATGAGAAAAGAAAACGGAAGAGAATTCCGATTGAGAAAAAAGACATCGAAAGAGCAAAACCGTCTATTCAAAAGGGAGGCGGTGGTGCTCCTCAGCGTTCAGGCGGACCGCGACAAGGCGGACCACGTGTGTACAAGAAAACGGAAGTAAAAGAAATTGACGAGAAAGAAATTCAGAATAAAATCAAGGAAACACAGGCCAAGCTTTCCGGCGGCGGTGGTTCCAAAGCCAAGATCACCAAATCCAAACTTCGAAGGCTCAAACGCGAAGAGATGGAAGCGGGTGCAGAAGGAGAGGGAGGAGATAACAAAATCCAGCTGACTGAATTTATCAGCGTGAGTGAATTGGCGAGTCTGCTCGATGTAAACTTTGCCGAGATCATCAGCAAGTGTATGAGTCTGGGTATCATGGTGTCCATTAACCAACGATTGGATGCAGAGGTTATTGAATTGGTTGCTGCAGAATTCGGATATGAAGTAGAGTTCATTGATATGGAAAAGCAGATGGAGATGGAGGAAGAGGAAGAAGAGGATGCTGCAGAAGACATTTCTCCACGTGCTCCGATTGTAACGATCATGGGTCACGTTGACCATGGTAAAACTTCATTGCTCGATTATATCCGAAATGCAAACGTGGTTGCAGGTGAGGCAGGTGGAATCACCCAGCACATTGGTGCCTACCATGTTGATTTGCCATCTGGAAAATCGATTACGTTTTTGGATACACCCGGACACGAAGCGTTTACTGCGATGCGTGCACGCGGTGCCAAAGTAACTGACCTGGCAGTCATAGTAGTTGCAGCAGATGATGCTGTGATGCCACAAACCAAAGAAGCCATCAGCCACGCGCAAGCAGCAGGTGTCCCTATGATTTTTGCTATCAATAAAATCGACAAGGACGGGGCAAATCCACAAAAAATATACGAGCAACTTTCTCAAATGAATATTTTGGTGGAAGAATGGGGTGGAAAATTCCAGAGCCAGGAAATCGCTGCAAAATCTGGTTTGAACGTTGATAAGTTATTGGAGAAGATATTGCTAGAAGCAGAACTGCTGAACCTGAAAGCAAATCCTGATAAAGAATCTACTGGTACGGTGATTGAAGCAACGCTCGACAAAGGAAGGGGATATGTTGCCACCATTCTTGTTCAGAATGGAACCTTGCACCAAGGAGATCTCGTTGTGAGCGGACAATATTATGGCAGGGTAAAAGCGATGATGAATGAAAGAAACAACCGTGTTGATGCCATCCCACCATCCTCTCCTGTATTGATACTCGGATTGAACGGTGCCCCCCAGGCAGGTGAGAAATTCAAAGTATATACAGACGAATCTGAGGCAAAAGAAATTGCCAACAGAAGAGCACAGATCATGCGTGAGCAGGGAATCAGAACCAAGAAGCATATTACCCTGGATGAAATTGGACGTCGACTTGCTCTTGGAAACTTCAGAGAGTTGAATATCATCATCAAAGGTGACGTGGATGGTTCGGTAGAAGCATTGAGTGATTCATTGCAAAAACTCTCTACACAAGAAGTTGCCATCAAAGTGGTGCACAAAGCAGTTGGACAAATTACAGAAAGCGATGTATTGTTGGCAACTGCATCAGATGCCATCATCGTCGGTTTCAACGTGCGACCATCTTTGCAGGCAAATAAAATTGCCGAGAAAGAAGGCGTACAGATCAAGTTGTACTCTATCATCTACAATGCCATCGAAGAAATCAAGAGCGCGATGGAGGGAATGCTGGAGCCTAAGATCGAAGAGAAAATTGTGGCCAATGTTGAAATCCGTGAAGTCTACAAGTTCGATAAGGCAACAGTGGCAGGATGTTATGTCCTTGATGGTAAAATCAGCCGCAATAATAAAATCCGTATTATTCGAGACGGCATCGTTGAATATCCAAAGGGTGAGGGGCAAAGTGCTGAATTGGGCAGCTTGAAGCGCTATAAAGATGATGCCAAAGATGTATCTGCGGGCATGGAGTGTGGATTAACCGTCAAGAATTACAATGATATCAGGGTGGGTGATGTGATCGAGGCATTTGAAGAAACCGAGGTAAAGAGAACATTATAATTAGGAAAAGTTTAGATGTATTGTTTTCGGTTTTTAACTGAATTCAATATAATTTGAGAAGCAATACAACGCATGAGAAAATTAACTGTTTTACTGATTTTGTCTTTTGCAAGCTTATCCCTGCATGCACAAAGCGCCAAGCTGTTGGCCGATAAAATAGTAGCCATCGTTGGAGACAAAATTGTACTCAGAAGTGATCTGATCAATTATATAGATGACCTGAAGCGTCAGGGAAATGAAGTTCCTCCCAACGCCGAGTGCGTATTGCTTGAGAAAATGATGCAGGACAAAGCGTTGATACTGCAGGCTGAAAAAGATTCACTTCCCGTATCAGAAGAAGATATAGAAGCTGAACTTGACCAGCGTGTAAGATATTTCATCATGCAGTACGGCGGAAAAGAAGCCTTTGAGCAGATTGCCGGAAGAACCATTTACCAGGTCAAAGAAGATTTTAGAAAAAGCATCAAGGAAGGTCGTTTGGCAAAAGCGATGAAAGATAAAATCATCGAGAATGCAAAAATCACTCCCAATGAAGTGCGTGATTATTTTCAAAAAATTCCAAAAGACAGTCTCCCTTTTTATGAAACAGAATTGGTCATCGGACAAGTTGTGGTAAATCCCAAAGCAGGTAGGGAGTTGGAAAAGTTTGCACAAGATGAACTATCTGATTACAGAAAGCAGATTGAAGCTGGACAAAAAACATTTGAAACCATGGCGCGTTTGTATACCGAAGATCCAGGTAGCAAACAGACTGGTGGCCGATATGAAATCAACAAAAATGAAAAGACGTGGGATCCTGATTTCAAAAATGCTGCATTCAGGTTGAAAGAGGGACAAATATCGCCGGTAATCAAATCCAAATTCGGATACCACATCATTCAAATGATCAGCAGAAATGGAGATGATGCAGTCATCCGACATATCCTTCGGGTACCTCAAATTTTAGATGAGGACATTGATGCTGCAAAATCCAAACTTGATTCTGTTCGTTCAAAACTGATAGCAGGTACACTCTCTTTTGGAGAAGCAGTCGACAAGTTCAGCGACGATCAAAACAGCAAGTTTACAGCTGGTATTTTAACCGGACAGAGCGGTAATTATGTTACCATTGATGAGCTTGACAAGGAACTTGTACCATACTTAGATAAGCTTAAAGTGGGTGAGTACTCCCAGCCAATGGTCTTCAAGACAGAGCAAGAGAAAACAGCTGTAAGAGTTGTCTATCTCCAAAGCAAGACCGAACCACACCGCGAAAATCTGCGGGATGATTACGACAAAATCTCCCAACGTGCCCTTTCCGAAAAAAGGGAAAAATTGGTTGAAAAGTGGTTTGCTGAGAAGTTGCCTACTTTTTATGTCATGATTGACAAGGATTTTCAACAGTGTGAATCCATACAGAAACAATTCCCCCAATTCGTCAGCAAGTAAGTCCCATTTTAATTTCGGGGTATCTTGATTTAAGTGTAATTTTACGTCCTTCACTATTATATGAGTGATCCCATTAAACACGAATGCGGACTCGCATACATTAGGCTCTTAAAGCCATTCTCCTATTACCAACAAAAAAAGGGTACGGCACTCTATGGTCTGAACAAACTCTATCTGCTGATGGAGAAACAACACAACCGTGGACAAGATGGCGCTGGCATTGCTTCTGTAAAGTTAAATGCCGAACCTGGTTATCCCTTCATGCACAGACTTCGCAGCGTAGCAACGCAAGCCATTGCAGATATATTCGCTCAAGTAGGCAAAGAGATCAATGAAATGGAGCAGTTTCAGCCCGAAATCAGAAAGCATCCCGGTCTGATGAAGGGGCATTTGAATTTCATGGGTGAGCTGTTGTTGGGCCACCTCAGATACGGTACGCAGGGGAAGAACAATGCTGAGTTTTGTCATCCATTCATCAAACGTGATATTATTCCAGCCAGAAATCTTGCACTGGCCGGAAATTTTAATCTGGTGAATACAGATGAATTGTTTGGATTGGTCAATATCAACCCAGGGGATTTCCAACGACAAAGTGATTTGGCCGCCATGATGGAAGTGGTGCACCATTTCATCGTTAAAGAAGATGAGTCAAATCCGGGCACACTCTCACTCTCATCGGTTTTAAAGAAAGCATTCAAGCATTTTGATGGTGGATATCATGTAAGCGGACTCCTTGGCAATGGAGATTCATTTGTAATACGTGATCCACACGGTATTCGTCCCTCTTATTACTACATCAACAATGAAGTCATCGTTGCAGCTTCAGAACGTGCAGCCATCAGAACAACTTTTCATGTGGGAGAGAATGAGGTGAAAGAGTTGATGCCCGGACAGGCATTGATTGTTTCCAGTGATGGGAGTTATGTTGTTGAACAAATTTTGGAGCCTAACGAAAGAAGGGCTTGTAGCTTTGAAAGAATTTATTTCTCCAGAGGAAGCGACGAGAAGATTTACAGAGAAAGAATTGGACTCGGTTACCGGTTGAGTGACAATGTATTAAAGGCTATTAACAATGATCTGAAGCATACTATTTTCTCCTTTATTCCCAATACGGCAGAGGTGGCATTTTATGGACTCCTCAAAGGGATGGAAGATTTCCTGAATCAAATCAAGGTCCAGCGCATCATGGCCTGGGGGAAAGATTTTGATGAAGAGAAATTATCTGAGATGGTAAACAGGAAAATCCGTGTAGAAAAAATTGCTACGAAGGATGTCAAGATGCGCACCTTTATTACAGAAGATGCCAGCAGATCAGAAATGGTTCAACACGTGTATGACATTACATACGGAACGGTAGAGAAGGGGGTGGATACCATTGTTGTCATTGATGATTCCATTGTGCGTGGAACAACTTTGAAAGAGAGCATTGTCAGAATGATCTCAAGACTCGAACCTAAAAAAATCATAGTTGTTTCCTCTGCTCCTCAAATACGTTACCCTGATTGTTACGGAATAGATATGAGCAAGTTGGGTGATTTCATTGCATTCAAAGCTGCTCTCGAACTTTTGAAAGACCATGGGAAGTCAGCCGTGCTTGACGAAGTATATAATAAATGCAAAGAACTTCAGCGCAATCATCAATTGCACAATGAAAATCTTGTGCGACAGATCTATGCGTCATTTACACCACAGGAAATTTCAGCTAAAATTGCCCAGTTGATTACACCTTCAGATGTGCACATTCCTGTGGAGGTGATTTATCAAACCATCGAAGACTTACACGATGCTTGTCCAAATAATACCGGGGATTGGTATTTCACTGGAAACTATCCAACCCCCGGTGGCAATAAAGTAGTAAACAAGGCCTTCATCAATTTCATGGAAGGCCGTGATGTAAGAGGCTACTGATTTATTTCAATCCGTATTTGTACATATATCTCTCGTAGAGCTGCTTGTGTTTATCATCCATGCTCACTATTCTTCCCTGAATCATAACCATTCCGATTTTACTTGTTCTCATATCAAGGATGTCTCCTTCGCTGATTACGATGTTTCCATCTTTTCCTTTTTCGATAGAGCCAGTCTTATCATCAATTCCAAGAATTTTTGCAGCATTCAGTGTGATAGCGCTGAGCGCTTGTTCTTTGTTGAGTCCATATGCTGCTGCAGTCCCTGCATTGAAAGGAAGATTTTTCCCGCGGTGTTGACCATCTTCATCATTGATGGCAAACAAGACGCCAGCTTTTTGTAAATGGGCAGGAAGTGCATAAGGAAGATCAACGCCATCATCTGCCAATGTTGGAAGAGCATGCATTTGACTGAGTACTACAGGTATATTGTTCATCTTGAGCAAATCGGCAACCTGAAAACTTTCACTGGCTCCAACCAGCACAACATCAAAATCAAATTCTTTCTTGAAGTCGATGGCGGCTAGAATTTCTCTCACAACGTCACAATGAACAAACAGTTTCTGTTTTTTCTCGAACAATCCTTTTACAGCTTCGAATTTCAGATTCGTTTGAGCATGATTGGCTTGACCCAGATAGACTTTGGCTTCTTTGAAGAAGTTCTTTATTTTTTCGAGTTCTTCTAATCCTCTTTTGACTGGATCTCCAGCTGGGGCATTTGCACCCATGAAGGCAGCATAGGGATTTGGCCTATTGAAAAGCGAAGGCATGTTGAGGTGGATCGCATTGTCTTTTGCATAGGCAGCATCCTCCCAGTTCCAGGCGTCTAATTGCACAATGGATGATGAGCCACTGATGACTCCTCCCTGTGGTACAATATTGGCAAGAACAATTCCATTTGTTTTCAGTGTATTGATCACTTTGGAGTCGGTGTTGTATGCGACGAGTGATTTGATTGTTGGATTGTATTCTCCAATTTCAACTGCATCAGCTGTTGCACGGACACTGTTCACCTCAACGAGACCAAGATTGGCATTTGATAAAATCAAACCAGGGTAAACATGTTTGCCTTTTGCATCTACCACCATAGCATTTGCGGAAGGGCTGATGCCTGCTCCGATATTTACAATTTTTCCTTCATTGATTTCAACAGAGGTATTGCTCAAAACAGTACCATTTCCAACGTGCACTGTACCATTTGAGATAAAGATTGCTTTCTCCTGCTTTTTTGCTGGATATACATTCTCCTGTGCAAAACCAGCAGCTGCAATGAAGAATGCAATGAATAACAATGTGTACTTTTTCATATCTAATATTTTATTTGGATTAGTCTTTTTCGATCGTTAAGAATCCATGAGAATGATCATGATCGCCGCAGTTCAGCAAGGTAACGTAGCTGGGGGTTGCGGGGGCCATGGGACTTCCTGCTCTTTTTTCACCCATCATTTTTTGGATCAGGCGGTTTCTTTCTGCTGTCAATTCTTTTCTCATTTGTGCATCTTTCTCTCTGTCGAAATAAACAATACCATCAACAATGGTCTTTTCAGATTTTGCATAAATGCTCAAAGGATGATCGCTCCATACAACCAGATCAGCATCTTTTCCAACCTTGATGCTTCCCACACGATTGTCAACGTGCAACATTTTTGCAGGATTCAGGGTTACCATTTTCAATGCATCTTCTTCAGACATGCCTCCAAATTTTACACTTTTGGCTGCTTCCTGATTCAGTCTGCGTGCCATTTCCGCATCATCAGAGTTGATTGCAACGTTCAGTCCCACTTTACTCATGATGGTTGCATTGTAAGGAATGGCATCCACCACTTCCATTTTATAATTCCACCAATCAGAGAAGGTAGATGCTGCAGCACCATGCGCCTTCATTTTATCTGCAACTTTGTAACCCTCTAGGATATGTGTAAAGGTGTTGAATTTGAAACCGAGCGATTCTCCTACTTTCATGGCAGCATTGATTTCACTCTGTACATAAGAGTGACATGTAATAAATCTTTTGCTGTTCAGAATTTCAACCAGGGCGTCCAACTCAAGATCTCTTCTAACTACCAACATTGGATCTGCACCCACCATCGGTGTTTTTGATTTTGGATTGGGTTTGGATCCTACTGATGCAGCCCATATTGCCTTTTGATAATCTTTTGCTCTTGTAAAAGCATCCGTAAGCACCTGCTCAACACCCATACGGGTATCAGGGAATCTTACATTGCCCATTGGCATGGATGAACGTTTCACGTTTTCGCCCAATGCGAATTTGATGAAAGGATCAGAGCCTTCGAATTTTAATTTTTCATCGTTTGCTCCCCAACGTAATTTGATCATCTGTGTTTGTCCGCCAATGGTATTGGCACTTCCATGAAGAATATGCGATGACGTAACACCTCCACTGAGTTGTCTATAGATATTGATGTCATCAGGATTCAGATTGTCTGCAATTCTTACTTCCGAAGTAACGGATTGTCCACCTTCATTGATGGAAGCAGCTGCAATATGTGAATGCTCATCTATGATGCCTGCAGTTATATGTTTGCCTGAAGCGTCAACCACTTTAGCGCTTGCGTCTTGCAGACCTTTTCCTACTGCTGCAATTTTTCCGTCTTTGATCAACACATCTGCATTTTCCATTTTACCATCTGCTTCGTTGGTCCATACCGTTGCATTCTTGAATAAAATATTTTCCTGCTTTGGAGCCTGTGACCAACCATAAGGTGTAAACGGATAGGTAACTGCACCCAGTTTGGGGGAAGGTTTCTTTTTTGCACTGTCTGTTGTAACAGCAGTTAAATTATTCAGCGTGGCAGTCCAGGTGAATTTATTTCCTTCTCCATCTTCACCATACCCATTCCACACATTGCCATTGTTCATGCCGCTGAGCTTGATGTTGTTGTTGGATTTTTTTTCTGCTGGGAAGCTGATTTTCACGAGTTTTCCATCAAAAGAAAATTTTGTTGCAATGGTATCGTTGCTGATGACATTCGCTGCTGCAGAAGATTTCACCTGGAGGGTAAAATTTCTAAATCCTTTTTCCCCATTTACAGTCAACGCATAAGACCCAGCTACGTCCATCCATTTATCCGTTTTAACACCATACCTGTTGCCCTGAATCCAGTTTTCAATGATGCTTGATTTCTCACTGAACACGTTTCCGGTTGTAATGATGAAATTTGCAAGCTTGCCTTGTTCGAGGCTGCCTACAACATCAGCAACACCAATGATTTTAGCAGGTGCAGCCGTGAGTGCTTCCAACGCCTTTGATTCACTCAATCCGTGCTCTATTGCTTTTCTGAGATTTCCCATGAATGCATTGGGGGATCTCAAGTCAGCCGTTGTTAAACTGAATGTCAGTCCTGCTTTTTCCAGTGAAGCTGGATTGGTAGGCGCCAATTCCCAATGCTTCATGTCTGATAGCGAAACAAATCTTGCATCATTGGGATCTTCCACATCCATGGCCATTGGATAGTTAACAGGTACGATCAATGCAGCACCTGTAGATGCGATTTCAGATACGCGCTGGTATTCGTTTCCATTGGTTTTGATGATGTATTGAATTCCAAACTCATCACCTATTTTATCAGCACGCAATGCATTCCATTTGTCATTTGCTTCAAATATCTGAGGCAATGATTGAATATTGTTCCAAGCATTCAAGCTAAGATTTACGCCTTCTTTGGCGGCATTATTTTTATACCATTTTGCGTCGTAGTATGTCTGTCTCAACAGTGCAATGCTTCCCATCATAGACGATGGGTAGGACTGCTGAGAAGTACCTTTGTTGAAGGAGTAATGTGCTGAAGCTTTTTCTTTGATGATGGCATGGTTTTCTTTTATTGTTGCCAATGATACAAATGTACCTGTGCCTCTGGCAATACCATCACGCTGATGTGTAAGCACTGCTCCAAATCCGGCTTCTCTCAATGTTTTTGCTTTTGCATCATCCACTACAAACAATGATCCTGCATCAACATCGGCTTTGATTGCCTGGTTCCATCCGAAGGCACCTTTCGCATTTGAGTTCAGCTGCACGTTCAAGAATGAATTTCTTCCACCAAAACCCTGACCTTGTGGAGCAGCAACTCCATAGTCTGAATAAAGGTCAATGAAAGAAGGATAAATAAATTTTCCACTGCAGTCAATCACAATTGCATCAGATGGAATTGTGATGGTTGTTCCAACAGCTACAATTTTATCCTGACGGATCAAAAGTGTTGCGTTGTTCAAAACATGTTGCGCATCTTGCACAATTGTTGCATTTTTAAATGCATACATTGTTTCTCTTTGGTCTGCAACCCCATTCACTGGGAAGGTGGGTTGTGCAAAGAGAGAAATACTGAAGCATCCCAACAGGATGGCCATGCATAATTTTCTCATAGCGTTTTAATTTCGATTTTTGAAGTTGAACAAGATAATGAAAAAAGCGGTGCTTATGCACCGAAATGTTGGATGCCAAATTGGTCGATAGACTTTCTGTAAGTCTCAAAATCAAATAGGGGAATATGGTATTGAGAATCAATACATTGCTTGATCCCTTTTTCAATCTCTAGGTTTTGTTGAGTCTGAACAACATACCAGCCCAAATTGCTTAATCGCTTTCCCAGGTACTCCTGCTCTGTCTGACCCGGCGTTGGGATCACGATGGCTTTTTTTCTGAGACTGATCAAATCCATGACGGTAGAATAACCTGTTCTGCATACCACCATTTTCGACCTGGCAATCATGTTTGCCATTTCATCTGCGGGCAAGTGATTGATAAAATGAATATTATTAGAAGCAGTTGGAATTGACTGATCAATAGGGAGTCCTCGAATACAAATGAAAGCGTATTGCAATGAGGAGACTTGTTCAATCAACTTGTTTTCCAAGATTGTTCTTTGTGGCTCTGGACCGGATAAGAGCAGTAATATAAAATCCTCCTCTGCAATATTGTTGGTTTTCATTCTGGACAATGGACCTATATATGTTATGTTTTTGGGAACTGTTCTTGGGTGGGAAAGTCTTCCAGAAATAGTAGGATCATCGGCTGCATCCGGCACCCAGCAGGCGTTGAAGCGTTGAATGAAATGCGTAGAAATCAATTGCATTAACCAATCTACAATGCGACCTAATCCGCTGATGGGTGCTATTTGATGGGTCATGAAGATGGTTTTTGCTTTCTGGTGAAACAATCCATATCTATTGTCGCTGATGACAATATCCCATCCATGCAGTTGCATTTTTCTTCGAAGCCAAATATTTTCATAGATCACCGAAAAAATGATTTTAGGGAACTGGATGATGATTGCAGGTATGAAGAATATCCCTTTTTTGGGGTAACCGATTCTGTATCCCCTGAGAGGCAATATTTGCAGTTGAGGAAATTCTCGACGGAGCAAGTTGGCTGTTTTGCCTTCCCCAGCCAGTGTAATTTGCCAGCCTTTGGAAAGCATATAAGCTATCATTGGCACACACCTGGTGGCATGTCCGAGTCCCCAGTCTAAAGGAATTATTAAAACTTTCAGGTCTTTTCCCATTGATAGCAGAATGGACTATTTTAGTCCCGCATGAAATTACAGCGGATTCAAACAATTATCGGCGTTTTGTTGTTTTTAACCTTATTGCTGACTTCTTTTTCCTGCAATATGACAAGAAAAAGCAGTTGCAATTGTCCAAGTAAAAAAGGTTTAATACTTTAGAGTTATGCAATCGCTGAGAAGAGATTTGTTGTTGATGCGCAGAGAAGTCAATCCCGACCCCAAATTGATTGAGCGGGAGGTAACATCATTGGATCAGTTGTTGAAAGCTGCGGAATCATCAGAAGAATTTTTTGTTTGTTTCGAATTGCTTGATTTGAACAAGTTCAAATTACTTCGCGATAAATTATCTATTTCAAAAGCAATGAAGCCAACAGGATTAAAACCCTTTCAGTTTTTGGTGAATAGAAATTGATATTGATACACGGTATTTAAAAAGGGGATGCAGTTTTTGCATCCCCTTTTTGTTTTATTTTTCAAAAGGACTCAGCTTTGTGGCTGTGACCAGTTCCTGGTATGATTTCCAAGTTCCTTCTTTGAATGCATGTACTCTTTTGACTGCTTCCTCAATTAGTTTCGCAGCATTTTCAACCAAACGTTTTTCCTGCGCACCAGGAGCGATTGGTTTTGAAGCGATCGACATGCTGGCTTGTTGGTAAGTGTTCATCACAGTGATGGTCGGGACTTGTCCGTATCCCTGTTTTGTTTGGGGTTTACCTGTGATGGATTCACGCAGTTTTTTCACTTCATCCTGTACTTTCTTGGTAGATTTTTTTAGTGAGTCCACTTCCTTTCCGCTCATGTCTTTGATATATGTTTCAACTTTCTTGGTTGCATTGTCAGCTTCTGTCAGCAGATCCATTGCTTCTACCAGTTTGTCTCCACTTTTTTTCAATTCATTTCTCAATGATGCCTGTGCCTCCTTGATTGTGTTTCTGTTTCCGATTCGTGGATCATCCAATAGTGTGACAAAAGTTGAATCACTGTTGTTTTGGTATTTCAAAACAACCTTGTAGGTTCCAGGCAATGCTTGTTGTCCTGCTGGTTCATCCGCACCTGCTGCTCCGCCTCTTCTTCCTCGTCCGCCACCACCGGGTGTTCTAAAACCTTTTTCTTCCATTCCCCAATATTTTCTGTTGAAACCTGAGTCGGCCGACCATTTCAGATTGCGTACGATTTCATTTTTATCGTTGAATATCTTCACCATCACCGAATCTTTTTTCTTCGTTGTATCGGTGGAGGGTTTGAGATAGTATGAAATGGCTGCACCAGCCGGTCTGTTGGGGGCATCCCAAATTCCCCATGTACTCCATTCATATCCAGGGGCATTTTTATAAGATGCCTGGATGGTATTTCCATTCGGGAAGCTTGCAAATGATTTGTTCCAATCTCCTTTTGCAGAAGCTAACTTTCGCAGTGGACGAATATCATCCAATACCCAGAGTGCTCTACCAAAAGTTGCGATTACCAAATCAGCCTCGCGTTCTTGGATGGTGAGGTCATAGGTAGAGACACTTGGATAACCATTCTTCCATTGTTGGAAACTGGCACCATTGTCAAGGCTTACCCAGAGCCCTTGTTCAGTACCTGCAAAAATCAAGTTTGGTTCAGTGGGATCTTGCAATACACAGAGAGCATATCCAATTACTTTCTTTTCATCAGCCAAACGTGTCCATGTCTTTCCATAATCGTTTGTTCTGAAAATATATGGCTTGAAATCACCTCTTCTGTAATCATTGGCAACAACAAATGCTTCTCCTGCATTGTATCTGGATGCCTGGACTTGCGGAATCCATGCACCTACTGGCAGTCCCGGTATTTTACCCCTGAAGTTGGTCCAGGTTTTACCACCATCTCTTGTAAGCTGCACATTTCCATCATCTGTACCAACCCAGATTACATTTTTATCTTTTGAAGATGGAGCGATGGTCAGTATCGTACAATAATTTTCTGCACCGGTGATGTCGATTGAAATTCCGCCATTGTTGGTTTGATCAATTTTTGCACTGTCATTGGTGGTAAGATCTGGAGAGATTGTTTCCCAAGAAGCGCCCTTGTTGGTTGATTTATGCAAAAACTGACTGCCGTAATAAATGGTTGAATTGTTTGTTGGATCTTGTGCCATCGCTGCATTCCAATTGAAACGCAGCATTGTTTTTTCATCCATTTGTGGAGGTTTCATGTACCATGATTCTCCAGTTTTGTAATTGTATTTTCCAACAGATCCACCCTGACTCATCGCGTAGATCCATGATGCATCATCTGGATCTGGCATGGCATCGAAGCCATCTCCACCCCAAATATTTTCCCAGTAATAATTCTTGATGCCGCCACTCATCCATGTATAAGC
>JBEAYH010000078.1:0-3285 GCA_041159435.1 Bacteroidota bacterium
CATCTCTCTATTCTGTAGGTGGTGTTCCTGTGTTGACAATTCCAGGTGCATTCAACAGAATTGAAGTTGGGCAATCATTGAACTACTTGTGGGGATGGAGATATGCAGGTGTGAATACACAAACGGGTAACCCCATGTATTTCAAAGCAGATGGATCTCTGGTTCAAAGAAGCACTGTGAATGGTGCATACTTTACTGCATCTAGCAAAGACGATGCAACCATGACAGCTGCCAACCAGACAACCATTACAGATGCTGATAAAGTAAATCTTGGAAACAGCCTTCCAACCTTCTTTGGAGCATTGACCAATAACTTCCGTTATAAGAATTTCTCTTTGGAAGTTATGTTGAGATTCCAGGGTGGCAATAAAATCATGAACATCACCCGTCAGGAAGCTTTGCTGAGCCAGAACTTCCACAACAACGGTGTTGAGATTCTCAACCGCTGGAAGCAGCCAGGTGACGTGACAGATGTTCCACGTTTGCGTTACGCACAAAGTGCAACTGTTAACCAAACTGGTGCTGCCATTTCAAGATTTGTTGAAACTGGTGATTATGTAAGATTGCAAAATCTTGTATTGAGCTACAACTTTGGAAGCAAATCACTTTCTGACAAGACAAATGGTTATGTGAAAAATGCAAGAATATTTGCGCAAGGTCAGAACTTATTCATCATGAGTAAGTACAGTGGATTGGATCCAGACAATGCAAGCCAAGCAGGACAAGACAATGCAGTATCACCTTCATTGAGAATTCTTTCAGTTGGACTCAGCGTAGGATTCTAATCAACCATTTTTAACAGAAAAAATTGAAAACGATGAACATATTTAAAAACATACACAGAAACACAATGCTGCTGGTGATCGCATTGATCGCAGCAAGTTGTGAAAAGGTCTTGGACCAAGCACCTTACTCTGCATTCACAGATGAGAGTGTATTTACTTCTGTTGACAGAGCAACTCTCGCACTCAATGGCGTGTACGATGCAGCTCAAACAGGCGGCCCATCACTCGCTGGTCGTGGTTATCCATTTGGAGCTGCTACCATAGAGCAAGGCGACAACAGAGGTGAAGACATGGTAAATTTGCAAGCTTTTTATCAAATCACATACCAAGGTACTTACACCCCTGCCACGGCAAACAACGTCTCTATGTGGGACAATACCTATGGTATGATCAACAAAGCAAATATTGCCATTGAAGGTTTCAAAAAAGCTGCAACCGAGGGCATCCTTACACAAGCAGTTGCTACGCAATTCGAAGCAGAGTGTAGATTTTTGCGTGCACTGGGACACCATGAATTGTTGGTACACTTTGCCCGTCCTTTTTTGGATGGAGCAGGTGCTCAATTGGGCGTTCCATATAGAGACTACGCTGTAAAAGGTGGTGAATCACTTGAAAAATTGCAAAAAGAACCACGTCCAAAAGTTTCTGAGACTTATGTAAAACTGTTGGAAGACATCAAGTTTGCAGAAGACAATCTGCCTGCAACAAACCCAGGCGGTGCAGTTATCAGAGCACAGAAATCTGCTGCCATTGCATTGAAGCAAAGAGTATTCTTGCACATGGGACAGTGGGCAAATGCTGTAGCAGCAGGAAATCAATTGATTCCAACTGCATTGAACACAGCCAACCCATCTGCAACCAAAAGTTTGATCGGAAACCATAACTTGATGGCAACTCCAAACGGGTCATTTGGTCACAGTAGTGGAAACAGCGTGAGTGCTGAAAATATTTTCTCAATCAAAAACGATCCATTGGACAATGGGTCAGTAAACGGTGCCCCTGCAGCAATGTATGGATCTACTGACTTGCTTGGCCGTGGACTTGTTTGCGTGTCTCCTATAATCTGGAACAACGCAGGCTGGTTGGCTGATGATAAAAGAAGAACAACTCTTTACAGACAGGGCGGTAGCGCCATTGGACGTGCCATCATGACAACCAAGTATACAGACTATTCTGGTCGTGGTGACAATACCCCTATCATCAGATTTGCAGAAGTATTGTTGAACCAAGCAGAAGCAGAAGCAAGGGTTGCAACAGGTGTTTCTGCAAAAGCAGTTGATTTGTTGAACATGGTTCGCAACAGATCAATCAATACGCCTGCTACGCAAGAATATAAAGTAGCTGACTTTGCTGATCAGACAGCATTGATCAGAGCCATCCTTCTTGAAAGAAGAATTGAATTCCTTGCAGAAGGAAGACGTTGGCCTGATATCCACAGAACAGCACAAGATCCTATTGCAGCTTTAAGAGCAGCAGGTATCCCAGCAAAAGTTACCAATGGTGGTGTAACTGGAACTACCTTGGCACAATACGGAATTGGTGTAGCAGTGGTAACCGGACAAGCTGCTATTCCTTACAGCGATTTCAGATTCATTTGGCCAATACCAGCGTTGGAAATTACAACCAACCCTGTTATCCAACAGAATCCTGGTTATTAATCCTCATGCAATTTGTCTAATAAAAAGGAGATCGATTTCGATCTCCTTTTTTATTTGCATCAATTACATCAATGCATCTTTTTCAATACCTCAGCAATGCGCTTCCCTAAATGATACCCCTTGTTCAGAAAATAAGTATCTAATTGTTTTGAATTGTACTTATCCTCTTCATGAATACCGGATGCACCAAAAGAAGATTTCCAATCATCGCCACCCATCACAATCATTCCATACACCATCATTGCATGCAATAAACTTGACTGTACCAACTCCTCCCCTGATGAAAGTCCACCTGCAGTTACAAATACTGCCCCCAACTTATTTCTCAGAGGCTGCCCCTCAAAGGGCCATGTTTTAACAAAGGACAATATCTCTGGCGAAGGATTTGCATTGTAAACTGGAGAACCAATTACAATGGCTGAAGCATCAAGCAATTCAGCATTTGTGACGTCTTTGAATGACTTTAATTTTACTGTAATATCACTGGCCTCAACGATTCCTTTTTGAATAGCCATGGCCATTTGCTCTGTATGTCCACTGACAGAATGATAGGCAATCAATACAGTTCTTTTTTGCGCAACACCATCGATAGGGTATAGTACAAAGGCGATCAATACAAAATATGTATTTAGTAAAATATTTTTCATGGTATAAATCTAGTGCAATACATAGTACTGAAGATGAAATATTTTGAAACTACATTTGCAATATGAATATTTACTATGATGGTATTTGCAAATTGTGTATTGGATTTGTGTCTTTGGCAAAAAGGTTTTCAACACCTGGAACATTCGTTTTCATTCCTTTGCAAAATGCAATGATCAAAATTCCTGAAAATTTCT
>JBEAYH010000133.1:0-4177 GCA_041159435.1 Bacteroidota bacterium
ATGATACAATAGAAATGTTGGTGAAAGACCTGGGAGCAGGCATACCTGATCACATGAAATCCAACATTTTTGAAAAGTTCTACCGGCTGGAGGATGAAAGAACCAGGAAAACCAAAGGAACCGGATTGGGACTTTATTTAAGCACAAAGATTATTCAAGATCATGGTGGTACCATTACAGTAAAGGACAATACACCAAAGGGAAGTATTTTTGTCATCCGTCTGCCCAAATCATCCTTCCATGCCTGAAAAAAAAGCATCCATATTACTGGTAGAAGATGAAGAAAATCTTCAGGAAGCCCTGAAATTAAATTTAGAGCTGGAAGGATATGAAGTGACCTCTATAGGCGATGGCGCTGCTGCTTTGAAGAAAGTGAAAGAAGAATATTTTGATTTGATTCTGCTGGATGTAATGCTTCCGGAGCTGGATGGATTTGATGTAAGTGAAAATATCAGGCTCCAAAATATTGAAACGCCTATCCTCATGCTCAGCGCAAGAGCTGGTAGTTCGGACAGGGTAACGGGTCTGAAAAAAGGGGCAGACGATTACCTCACAAAACCATTCAATCTGGAGGAGTTGTTGCTCAGGGTTGAGAAATTAATTGAAAAGAATAAAAAACTTTCAGACCGCTCCCATGTGAATGAACTGTTGCATTTTGGCGGTAATACCATTAATTTCAAATCACAAAAAGCAGTCAACTACCAGGGCGAAGAAGTTCAGCTGAGCAAGAAAGAAATCATGTTGCTCAAATTGATGGTTGAATATAAAAACGAAGTGGTTTCAAGAGAAAAAATACTCCAGGCAGTATGGGGCTATCAGGTTTTCCCAACGACCAGAACCATTGATAATTTTATTTTGAATTTCAGAAAATATTTCGAGAAAGATCCCAAGAACCCTAGGCACTTCCATTCCATCAGAAGTGTTGGATACCGTTTTACCATTTGATCAAAGATCACCCAATTGCGGTCTTATGACAATGTCTTCAACGCAAGCTTGGGCTGAAAGTTCACTGGCAGCAACGATCATCTTCGCGATATCGGCTGTTTCTAAAATTCTTTTTGGATCAATATCCATTCCATCCCATGAACTGGTGAGTGTAGCACCTGGATAAACAGTGGTTACCTTGATGTTGAAGGACTTCATCTCCTCTCGCAGGTTTTTACTGAACCCATCCAGTGCCCACTTGCTGATGCTGTAAGATCCACCATTGGGATAAGCCTTAAGTGAAGCGATGGAACAGAGGTTGAAAATATGTCCGGCTTTTCTTTCGATCATAGGTCCAATCAATGCCCTGGTAAGGTGATATGCAGAAAGCAGGTTTACCTGCAGCATTTTTTCCAATTGCCCCTCTGGTTCATTGTAGGTGGATCCCGGTTCGTATATGCCTGTATTGTTGATCAATACATCGACTTGTGAAGTTGCACGCAATACATGTTGCGCAAAAGATTTAGCTTTAGCTGCTGATGACAAATCAGCATTGAAACTGCTGATGCTGATTTGGTGTGCTTTCATGAGTGACTCTTGCCATGTGATCGTTTTATCCATGTTTCTCGAACACAAAAAAAGATTGGCACCTTTTTGCGCAAAATGCTCAGCAATGGTTTTGCCAATTCCTCTGGAAGCACCTGTTATAACAACATTCATGGTCTCGATTTATGTAAAGTTAATACAAAGCAATTATGCAGCTGTTCCCTTATTCTTGGTCAGTTCCCGTAATTTTGATCCCCATGGCAAAGCAATACAAGCAAATTTTTTTTGATCTGGATCATACTTTGTGGGATTTCGAGACCAATTCTCATGAGACCTTGCATGATCTCTATAAAGAAATGAAATTGGATGAAAAAGCAACCAATGATTTTGAGCATTTTCATCAAACCTATCACCACCACAATGCGATTTATTGGGACCGCTTCAGAAAGGGCTATATCAATCGGGAAGAATTGCGTTGGAAGAGAATGTGGAGAACGCTGGTCGATTATAAGATAACCGACGAGCAACTTTCCAAAGCAATGAGTGAACGGTACCTGGAAATTTTACCCACCAAAACCCATCTCTTTCCTCATTGCATAGAAGTGCTGACCTACTTGCGTGACAAATCATATCCCATGCACCTTATCACCAATGGTTTTGAAACAACCCAGCATTTGAAAATCAAAAACAGCAAGATTGATGTATTCTTCAAGGAGATGATTACATCTGAGCAGGCAGGTATCATGAAACCTCATGTTGCCATATTCGAATACGCACTCTCAAAAACCAATGCAGCAGCTGACAGCTCCATCATGATAGGAGATACCCTTGAAGTTGATATTTTGGGAGCAAACAATGCAGGCATTGACAGTGCTTATTTCAATCCGGCACAACCTCCTACAGCAGCCATCCAGCCCACTTATATTTTGGGAAGTTTGATGGACCTAAAAAATATATTGTAAATCAATAAGTGGCAAGAACGCTGATTCCGTTTTTTACGGTATCTCCAATTTTTACAGTTGGTTTTGCATCCAGCGGAAGCAATAGATCGACCCTGCTGCCAAATTTAATAAATCCGAGTTCCTGGTTTTGCTTGACGGTTTTTCCAACTTCGGCATAATTCACAATTCTCCTAGCCAGCGCACCGGCGATTTGTTTTACCAGGACAACGGCTTTGTCATTTTTAAGTACGATGCTGTGACGCTCATTGTCGGTAGAAGATTTGGGATCCCATGCTACGAGGTATTTTCCCGGGTGGTATTTGCTGTATACAACTTCGCCGTTGATGGGGTATCTGTTCACATGGACGTTCGCTGGACTCATGAATACAGATATCTGAAGTCTTTTTTCATGAAAATATTCGTTGTCAAAAACTTCTTCAATGACTACTACTTTTCCATCGGCTGGAGAAACTATTTCATTTTCACTATAATGAAATGTTCTGTTGGGAATTCGAAAAAATGAAATGATGAAAAGTGTAAATACAATAAGTATGGTATCAACTGTGTATTGGATGATTGCCAAGTCGCTCTGTATAAAATGACTGGACAAATACCTTAATACAGCTACAAGTACTATAGTGATCAATATGGTTGGAAAACCTTCTTTGTGAATGCGCATCATGAATTGAATTGGTTGCGAAGGTAATGAATCTCGTTGCTTTATACAGTGATCGTTCTCTTTCGAGCCTGTACTTTCCATTGGCCTGAAACAATTTCTCCGTTCAATGCATATAAGGTTTCATGCAATGCCACTGTTGGACAAATATGATAAGGGATGCCTGTTAAAATATCACCTGGTTTGAATGCATGTTGGGAGTCAGCTTCAAGCACCATGTGTTCTTCACTTTGAGACAAGGGTTTCAACTGAGGATATGATGGAAAGAAAATTCTTTTTGAAAGTTCATTTTCAGATGCCACTGCTTTGTGTCCGAGGTCAATGCAAATTTTGTTAGGGGCAGGCAGTGAGATGACCCTTGTCAATATTTTCACTGCAGGTTCGAAATGTTGCTCTGGACAAAGAGTTGCATAGCCATGGTCCCAAAAAATATTGGTACCCGGACTGCAAATCCGGTCGGTTTTTTTGCAATGAACAGAAAAGCTGGGGGAACCTCCTGCAATCAGTTCAGGCCTGTTGAATCCAGCTGCAGCAAGCTTTTCAATCAATGTATAAACAGGCTCAAGTCCTTTTTCGCAGGCTTTTTCTTTTTCATTGAAATCTGTTTGGCGATGATGTCCATCGTATGCATGGAGTCCACCGAAATTCAATCCAGCATGATGCTCGATCGATTTGATCAACTCAAAAGCATCTCCAGGCAGGATACCTGTTCTGTTCATCCCAACATTCAGATCTGCATATACAGTTATAATGGATTGATGTGCTTGAAAATAATCTCCGATTGTTGCAGCTGCAGCAATATGATCCGTCAGGCAGGAAAACTTTACAGCAGGGTATTTCTTTTGCAATTCAAACAGTCGCTCGATTTTTGGACCCACAGGCTGGTAGGCAAGTAAAATATCTTTTACCCCATTCAATGCCAATAACTCAGCTTCTGCAATGGTTGCACATTTGAATTGATGAATCCCGGCTTCCACCATCATTTGAATTCCTTCAGCTGTTTTATGTGTTTTGATATGTGGACGAAGCCTGTTCGCATCTCCAATCATCCTGATCATCTCATTGATATTTTTTTTAACAATGATTGGAT
>JBEAYH010000202.1:0-7378 GCA_041159435.1 Bacteroidota bacterium
TGATAATTGCAAGTAACAAAAAAATAGAAAATCTTGATCTTAAAATAAGAAGTAGTTTCCTTTTTGAGGAAAAATTAAAAGAAAAAATTATAGCCTCCTATCAGAAAGTTTCATTAAGATATAAAATTGGATACATAATACTAAGCCCACTTAGACTTTTAAAAAAGATTATTAAAGTTTGATAAAAAATACTCGATTGCAAAAGTATTTTCACTATTCAATCCATATCGGATATTAAAATTATAATACTTCTCTAAATCGTAATATAAAAAATTGATTTTATTATTATTGCAATAATCATTTATACCTTTTTCAAATGCAGCATTAATATCAAAAACAACATTTACTTCCACATGTCTCATACTCACCCACACCGCAAAGACAAAAGGTAAACCTGTCATTTCTTTCCAGCCTAATCCGAGATCATATATATATGGAAATTTAGCTCGGTTCATCAAGGCACGGTCTCCTATGATGAGTCCGGCTTTCTTTCCTTTGATCTCAGCAATGTACCCCTCATCCTCTGCAGGGATAAACTTGACTGACTTCTTCCAATGCTTTTCAAACAATAACTTACAGAGCAAAACCGAAGTTCTGGATTGATAATCCAGGTAAACTTCTTCAATCTCTTCCATAGGGACTTCACTGAAAACGGCAACAGATGCCACCTCCCCTTCGGTTCCAATACAATAATCTGAAACAATGTGATATTCTCCCAAGCCGGGCAATGCACCAACGGGCACCAACCCAATATCAATCTTATCCTCCTTTAACAACTTCACCAAATTAGCAGGATAATCCAGCGTTAATTCTATCTGATCCTTGATGGGACCGTTTTCTAACCCATATATAAAAGGCTTGGTATTCAAGTAACTGACCGCCCCAACCCTGATTTTCCTTTCCACCAATATTGACGTAATTTTGGCGCAAAGTTACACCAATTCAAGATCTTCATGGAACTTCATACACTTTCAGCAATTTCACCCATCGATGGCAGATACCGGTCACAAGTGGAAAACATCGCTGGCTATTTCTCAGAATTCGCACTGATGCAATACAGACTTCGGGTGGAAACTGAATATTTTATTGCTCTTTCACATGAAAAGCTTTTTCAACTCCCTGCATCAAAGGCCAATAAACTGAGGACAGTTTACACTGAATTCAACAATGAAACTGCCAGCGAAATCAAAAACCTTGAAAAAGTAACCAACCATGATGTCAAGGCGCTGGAATACTACATGAAAAAAGAATTGGATGCGCTTGAATTGGGACACCTGAAAGAGTTCATTCACTTTGGACTCACATCGCAGGATGTGAACAACACTGCAATACCTCTCATGTGGAAAGAGGCAATGGAAAATGAATACCTCCCTGCAATTTCAAATCTCGTCATTCGACTGAAAGATTTGGCTAAAGCATGGAAAAACATTCCAATGCTTGCCAGAACCCATGGCCAACCTGCATCCCCTACTAAACTGGGAAAAGAAATCATGGTTTTTGTAGAACGGTTGGAAAATCAGCTCCACCTCGTTTACCAAATTCCCTATTCCTGCAAATTTGGTGGCGCAACGGGCAATTTCAATGCACACCATGTTGCATATCCCAAAATCAATTGGGCGAAGTTTGGAAATAAGTTTTGTGCCGATAAACTTGGACTCCAACGCCAACAATACACCACACAAATTGAACACTACGATCACCTTGCTGCGCAATTTGATGCGATGAAGAGAATCAATACCATCCTGATTGATTTTTGCCGTGATATATGGACCTATATCTCCATGGAATACTTCCGCCAGAAAACAAAAAAAGGTGAAGTGGGTTCATCCGCCATGCCACATAAAGTGAATCCAATTGATTTTGAAAACGCGGAAGGAAATCTCGGTATCGCCAATGCAATCTTTGAACACCTTGCTGCCAAATTGCCCATCTCTAGGCTCCAACGCGACCTGACTGATTCTACTGTCATCCGCAATATTGGCGTACCAGTTGCCCATACCATCATATCAGTAAATTCTATCAACAAGGGACTGGGTAAATTACTCTTGAATGAAGTCGCGATCAAGGCCGACCTGGACAAAAACTGGGCTGTTGTTGCGGAAGCCATCCAAACCATCCTTAGAAGAGAAAAATACCCTCAACCATACGAAGCCCTGAAGGAATTGACAAGAGGCAAAACTTCGATCGATAAAAAATCCATTCATCAGTTCATTGATAAACTGAAAGTGAAACCTTCGGTCAAAAAGGAGCTGAAAGGGATTAGTCCGTTTAATTATACGGGAATTTAGACCACAGTTGACGGTTAACAGTTAACTGTCAACTCACTTGTGGATCTCCGAGCTAAAATGAAACTGTATCTCCGGATTGTTGGCAATCTCTGTATTTAAAAACCATTCACTCTGGGCCAGGTACACCAAATGCCCGTCTTTATCTGTTACGATATTACCTGTTTTAAAACGGGTAAACTCATCCAATTTTGATTTGTTTTCAGCTGTTAGCCAGCAGGCCTTGTAGAACGGCAGCGTATTGAATTGCACAGAGGCTCCATACTCCTGCAACAACCTGTATTGTATTACCTCGAACTGCAAATCACCCACACAACCAATGATTTTGCGGTTCCCATTGTGTTGCGTAAACAATTGAGCAACACCTTCATCTGTAAGTTGATTCAAGCCTTTCTCTAATTGCTTGGTCTTCATCGGATCTTTGTTGATCACTTCTTTGAAGATCTCTGGAGAAAAGCTTGGGACACCTGAATAATAATAATCCTCCCCTTCAGTTAGGGTATCACCGATTTTGAAATTTCCTGTATCAAACAATCCAACTACATCCCCGGGGTATGCCTCCTCAATGACATCTTTGTCCCTTGCTAAAAAGCTATACGGATTGCTAAACCGAACGTCTTTGTCCAGGCGAACATGATGATAAAATTTATTGCGCTCGAATTTTCCTGAACAGACCCTCAAAAATGCAATTCGATCTCTGTGCTTGGGATCAAGATTGGCATGGATTTTAAATACGAATCCACTGAACTTATCCTCATGAACACCAACAACTCTTGATGTAGTCTCTCTGCTCCTGGGCTCAGGAGAGATTTTTATAAAAGTATCCAGCAACTCTTTCACGCCAAAATTATTGATGGCACTTCCAAAAAACACAGGGGCAGTTTGACCCTTTAGATATGCATCGTTGTCAAAATTCCCATACACACCTTCAATCAATGAAGCATCCTCCCTCAATTGAGCGGCATCCTTATCCCCTACCAAATCATCTAAATTGGGATCACTTAAGTCGTCTATTTGAACGCTGTCTTCTTCCGTTGCCTTTTGATTGGCATTGAACAACAAAAGACTTTTATCATATAAGCTATAAACACCCTTGAAATCTTTTCCCATGTTGATGGGCCAACTCAAGGGATGCAAATGAATACGTAATTCTTTTTCAATCTCATCCAACAGATCAAATGGATTCTTTCCATCACGATCCAACTTGTTGATGAAAACGATCACAGGCGTATCGCGCATGCGACAAACTTCCATGAGTTTTCTGGTTTGCTCTTCCACCCCTTTTACCCCGTCAACAACCAGTACAACACTGTCAACTGCAGTGAGTGTGCGATATGTATCCTCGGCAAAGTCTTTGTGTCCGGGTGTATCAAGCAAGTTGATCAGCATACCCTTGTATTCGAATGTCATGACTGAGGTTGCAACACTGATACCTCTCTGACGTTCAATTTCCATGAAATCACTGGTAGCATGCTTCTTGATTTTATTGCTCTTCACTGCCCCAGCCGTTTGAATGGCACCACCAAAAAGGAGAAATTTTTCAGTGAGTGTAGTCTTACCGGCGTCTGGGTGAGAAATAATCGCGAAAGTCCTGCGTTTTCGTATTTCGTTGTCGTATTTCATGGAATCAATGGGCGCAAATGTACATCAACTTGCCCGTTCGTCATGCAGATTTCCCCTTCACCAAATTTTTGAGAACCTTCTTAAGCCAATGATTTAATTTTGTGATATGCGAAAGACACTTGAGATTGTTTGGACGACCCTCAAACTTGCCGTGCAGGAACTGGCCAAAAATAAGCTGCGTACATTTCTATCTCTCTTTGGGGTTACCATTGGTATTTTTTGCATCATCGGTGTACTCTCCACTGTCAACAGCCTTGAAAAAAATATTCAGGATGGCATCAAGTCACTTGGCACCAACACGATCTACATTGACAAGTGGGATTACTCAGGAGGGGCAGAATACCCTTGGTGGAAATATGTAAACAGACCGAGTCCGAAGTTGATGGAGATGAAACTCATCAAAGAAAAAATCAATGCAAAAATTTCAGCAGTATATAGCTTCACTACACAATCGTTTATTCAATTCAACAATGATAAACTGGATGGCATCAACTACCATGGCATCACAGATGAATTTGAAAAGATTCAACCGATAGAGATTGCATACGGACGTTACCTCAATCAAATGGATTTTGATTTAGGAACTCCCAACATTGTCATAGGATATGAAAATGCTGAAATGCTTTTTGGAAAAGCAGAAAAAGCTGTGGGAAAAGAAGTTGGACTCAGAAACAAAAAAGCGATTGTAATCGGCGTGATCAAGAAACAAGGAAAAAGCTTCATCGATGGGTGGGAGTTTGACAAAAGCATCGTACTCTCCTACAAGTTTATGAAACAGATGCTGTTCAACGAAAGATGGAACAACCCTAAAATCATCATCGCCGGACCTGAAGGCATGAGCAGTGAAGCTTTGAAGGATGAATTAAAAGGAGCCATGAGATCGATCAGAAGACTTGGTCCTACAGAAGAAGATGACTTTGCATTGAATGCCATCAGTGATTTCAGTAAAAATACATCCCAGCTTTTTGGAAGTGTTAATTTGGGAGGATGGCTGATTGGACTGTTAAGTTTAATTGTTGGAGCATTTGGAATTGCCAATATCATGTTCGTGACAGTGAAAGAACGTACACCCATCATTGGACTCAAAAAAGCCATCGGCGCAAAGAGAAGAACCATTCTTATGGAGTTTCTCTTGGAAAGTGCACTTATTTGCATCATCGGTGGAATCATTGGAATCCTGCTCGTTTTAATACTTGCTCAATTGCTGAGTTCCGCATTCAGCTTCCCGATTTTTGTATCCACCCAAATATTGGGTTTGGCCATTTTTATTTGCATTGCCATTGGCATGTTGGCGGGAATCATTCCCGCGATGATCGCATCCAAAATGGATCCTGTAGTGGCAATCAGATCCAAATAATTCATTTCAATCCTTCCATTGTACCTTCGCAATATGAAACGTGAAGGGATCGTGATCCTTGGAATCGAGTCATCCTGCGATGAAACATCTGCAGCAATTTGCAGGGATGGAAACATCCTTTCCAATGTGATTGCTTCCCAAGATGTACATGTTCAATACGGAGGTGTTGTTCCAGAACTTGCCAGCAGGGCACACATGCAAAACATTGTCCCTGTAGTTGATCAGGCAATGAAACTAGCAAACACTGACCTAAAAGACCTGGATGCCATTGCATTCACACAATCACCCGGACTGATTGGAGCTTTATTGGTTGGAACAAGCTTCGCCAAATCACTCGCTTTGAGTCTTGATCTCCCATTGATAGGCGTTCATCACATGCAGGCACATGTACTGTCAAATATGATTGAAGAACCACAACCCTCTTTCCCCTTTTTATGTTTGACGGTAAGTGGTGGACATACACAGATTGTATTATGCAGCGATCCATTGAAGATGGAAATTTTAGGTGAAACAATTGACGATGCTGCTGGTGAAGCATTTGATAAGTCAGCCAAACTATTGGGACTGCCCTATCCTGGTGGTCCATTGATAGACCAATACGCCTCAAAAGGAGATCCAACCCGCTTTCAGTTTTCCGAACCTCAAATCGATGGCTTGAATTTCAGTTTTAGTGGCGTAAAAACCTCTATCCTGTATTTTTTACAAAAGCAACTGAAGGATGACCCCCATTTCATTCAGGATCATTTGCATGACATTTGTGCTTCTATACAGCATTCAATCATTCAAATCCTGATGCATAAATTAAAAAAAGCGAGTCTGGAAACTGGCATTAAAAACATTTGCATGGCAGGGGGCGTTTCAGCGAACAAGGGACTCAGAAATGCTATGTATCAATATGCTGAAAAATACCATTGGAACATTCATATACCCAGTTTTGAATATTGTACTGACAACGCTGCTATGATTGCAATCACTGGATATTATAAATTCATCAAAGGAGAAGCCTCCACGTTGAATGTGTCTGCAAACGCGCGAGCAACATGGGATTGAGTCATGGCAAACAGTTATTTTCAATTCAAACAATTCAGAATAGATCAATCTAGCTGCGCCATGAAGGTGACAACAGACGCATCCCTGTTCGGCGCGTGGATAGCAAGCCAAGCTTTGCATCATTCTTCAGCACTCGACATCGGGGGTGGCACAGGTTTACTCAGTTTGATGTTGGCCCAGAAAAATGAATCAATCATTGATGTCATTGAGATCGAACCCCAGTGTTTTGAACAAATGAAGCAAAACATTGAAAACAGTGAATGGCATGACCGAATTCGCTGTATTTTAAAAGATATCAATGATTATAGCCCCAACAAGCAATACGATATTGTTGTCTCAAATCCACCTTTTCATCAGGGACAATTAAAATCAGATCAAGAAACTATCAACCTCGCGCGTCATGGTGATGAGCTCACCTTGGAATTACTGTTTAATAAAGTCAAAAGCCTCCTGTCGCATGATGGAATATTTTTTTTACTGGTTCCTGCATACAGAGAAGCAGCATGCACTGCACTTGCAGCATCACATGGGATTCACCTCAACAAAAAAACAATTGTAAAACAATCCCCTTTTCATGACGCGTTCAGAATCATGTTTGCCTTTAAAAATAGCGAGGCTTTAGAAACAGTGACGGATGAAATTATAATCAAAGACAGCAAGGATCAATACAGTCAGAAGTTTATTGAATATTTGAGGGATTACTACCTTTATATGTGATACAACCAGTTGAGGGTTGAGGGTTGACGGTTGACGGTTGACGGTTGACGGCTGACGGTTGACAGTTGACAGTTGACGGTTGACGGTTGGCAGTTGATAGTTGACAGTTGACTGCGTTCAACTACTTTCCCCAACCCAACCAATCATTGGCATTGGCGTAAATCATCAATCCAAATAAAAGGACCATTCCAACGATTTGAGCATATTCCATGAATTTATCACTTGGTTTTTTACCGGTGATCATTTCATACAGCGTAAACATAACATGGCCGCCATCAAGCGCAGGAATAGGCAACAAGTTCATGAATGCAAGTGCGATGGAAAGGAATGCAGTGATGTTCCAGAA
>JBEAYH010000205.1:0-14513 GCA_041159435.1 Bacteroidota bacterium
CTCTAAAACAACAGCGCTTATTTTTGAAAAATTCTATCCCCGGGCTTCAAAATCAGTAAAAATGGGTAAAAATGATTTAAAAATTGAAAATAATTTAAAAATCACCTATTTTATGGCAAAATATTAATCAATATCTAATTTTTTTTATCAATAGCAGGATTACAGGTAGGAGGATCAGATTGGTCAATGTGGCTGTAAAAAGGGTGAAGGAAGTCAGCCAGCCCAGTGCCTGGGTGCTCCCAAATCCGCTGAAAGCAAAAATGATGAATCCTGCGATCAATACGAGGGAAGTATAAACGATGCTGATTCCGGTGTCTCTTATGGTCAACACCACTGTCTGTTTGATATCTCCTCCTGCGATTGGCAGTTCCTGTTTGAAATTCACAAGAAATCTGATGGTGATGTCGATGGCGATGCCAAGTGCTACGCTGAAAACCAACACGGTTGAAGGTTTTATGTTGATGCCAACCCATCCCATGAGTCCCGCGGTCATCACCAGTGGAATCAGATTGGGAATCAGTGAGCATATCAAAATTCTCAGATTTCTGAACAGATAAAGCATGCACAGTGAGATAAAGAGAAATGCCCATAGTATGCTTTCTTTCAACCCCCGGATGATGAAAATACTTCCCTCCAAAAAGGTGATGCTGGAGCCGGTAAGATGGATATTGAATTTGCTGGAATCAAAATACTGATAGGCCTCTTTCTGCAAACTGTCTATTAACAAGGGCATTTTTTCGCTTCCAATGTCTGCCATGTTCACACTGATCCTGGTGGTTTGTCGGTTGCTGTCTACAAATGAAGACATCAGCTTTTCCAATGATCCGCCATTTGCATTGGATGATTGTCCGGGTTTCATGTAGTCTGCCAGAAATGCTCCATCAAAAGCATTGGGCATAGAGAAGTTGTTGCTGTCACCGTCATAGAATCCCTGTTTGGCAAATTTCAATCCCTCTGCTAGTGATAAAGGTTTTGCAATGGATGAGTGGCTAGCAATTTGGGCAGAATAGGCATCAACTTTTTCATACACTGACAAGGCCCTTGTTCCTGCAATGCCATTTTTTCGCTTGGTATCGACAATGATTTCAAGTGGCATGATGCCTTTGAAATGGGTTTCAAAAAATCTCAAATCTGCATAGATGCGGTCCTCTTTTGGTAAGTCATCCACAATGAACGACTGTGTTTTCAATTTAAAAATTCCCCCGATTGAAAAAATGAGCATTGCAGCGGTTACCACATATACCATTTTTTGATGGGCAAACACCCATTTTTCAATATTTGTCAATAGACCCAACAGCCATTTGTTGTCTAGGTATTTTACATGTGTTGGTTTGGGTGCTGAGATGTAATACAGTGAGATAGGTACCAAGACGATGGTGATGAAAAACAACATCATGATGTTGATGCCAGCTACCACTCCAAATTCTCTGAGTACAACACTCTTTGTCAATGCAAAAACTGCAAATCCCAATGCTGCACTGATGTTGCAGAAAAGGGTAACGACCCCCATTTTGCTGATCATGTCTACGATGGACTTTTCCTTGTCACCTGTTTTGATGTAGGATGCGTGAAACTTATTCAGGAAATAAATACAATTGGGAATTCCAATTACAACCACCAAGGGGGGAATCAATGCAGTCAGCAGGGTTATCTTATAGCCAAGCAAATGAATGGAAGCCAAACTGTATACCACTCCAATGATCACAACACCCAATGAGAGCAATACAGTGCTGAAGGACCTGAAAAAGAGGAGAAGAATCAATGCTGAAAGAGCAAGTGAACCCAAGAGAAACCATTTCATTTCATTGGCAATCTTGATCGCCACATTGGTTCTGATCAATGGGAGTCCACTGAGATGCAAATCCAACTTCGTTTCATCAGAAAAGGATTTAGCTGCACGTTCAATTTCTCCAACTGTTCTCTCCCTTTCTTTTGAGCCAAGAATTTCTTTGTTGATGCGGATGCCAATCAAATAGGCATTGGATGATGGATTGTAAATGAGTCCCCTGTAAAATGGAAGCGAAAGAAATACATCCTTCATGCTATCCAGCTCCGGCTGATGCTTTATTTCAGGAGGAAATATTTTGACGGCATCCAGTTTGGCACTGCTGTCATTTCTTTTTAAGGTAACAGCATTTTGAACACTGATGATGTCTTCAACTCCATCAATTTTTTTGACGGCCTCTTGAAATCTTTTGGTGGCATTGAACTGTTCTACAGTAAAAAAAGAATTGCTTTGAAATCCAACAGTGAGAAGATTGCCATCCTCTCCAAATGTTTTTTTAAAATCCAGGTATTGTTGGTACTTGGGATGATCGGTTGGGATGGCTCTTGAGAAGTCATAGCTCATCTTGACTTTGCTCGCTTCGAATGCCATAAAAGAGGTAAATACAATCAATGCAGTTAATAGAACCCACCTGTACTTCAAAACTCCTTTGGCAATCTGTAGCCACATATGCGCATATTTGATGCAAAGGAAAGCAAATTAATCTTTTTTGACTCCATCTTTTTAACACCTGCTCAGCGCTTAAATCAGTAATTTTAATGCATGAAATATGCCCTGCAGCTGCTTTTATTGCTGGCTTTTGTGTCAAAGGGCCATTCTCAATTGAAACCAATTGGATGGTGGCGTGACCATCTTTCCATGCAGCAAATCATAGCAGTTGATACCATTGAAAAAAATCTCATCGCTGCAGCACCGAATGGGTATTTCATCTATGATGTATCAAAAAATGAATTCGAGGTCTATTCCAAATCAAACAGGTTGACTGATGTAAATATCCGGGTATTTTCCAAGCAGCCACTTGGAAGCAAGATAATTGTCGGGTATGAAAATGGAAACATCGACATCATCACTGGAAACAGTTGCAGGAATTTTCCAGATATCAAACTCAGTAAAATTGTTGCTGATAAAAAAATTTATCACATCAGCTGGAAAGACCAACTTGCTTACATCTCCACCAACTTTGGCATTGTAGTGATGGATCCATACCGATATGAAATTGTAGATACCTATTTTCCAGGTAAGGATGGACGTCCAGTAGAAGTATTTCAAACAGCTATCATTGGAAACAATATTTACGCCAACACGATGGTTGGTATCCAAACTGCCGAGCTGAACAGGGCAAAGCTGAGCGATTTCAGAAACTGGAGCAGTTTTGTGGCCAACAGTAAGCAATCAATCGTACAGAATATTTGCAGATGGGAAGAGTCATTGGTTGCTCAGTCGCGTGACAGCATATCTATCTACAATGCAGGATCCTGGAAATTGCTATATGTCTCAAAGAATACCATAAGTAACATCAAATCAAAGGGCAGTAAGCTTTTTATTTTTGAGTCATCCAACGGCATTGGGTCTGTTAGATATTTCAACACATCTTCATCTGCTGTTCAGGAGCTTGCATCCACTCTTTTTACCAGTATCAATGATTGCATCCCTGATGGAGCAGCATTTTGGATTGGTGATCAAAGCAATGGACTTATTAAAATTCAATCCAATACCAGTCAACAAATTTCTCCCAATGGTCCCTCTGGACTCGCTTTTGGGCAGGGAGATTTCAGGGAAGGGATATTGGTTGCTGTTGGAGGCGATCAGCTCAGTTTGTTCAACAGCAAAAAGAAAAATGAGTGCTATGTGATGATCGATGACAAATGGAAAAACTACAGACCTGCAACCTATAATTTCCTTGCTAAAATGGCTGATTTTGGATCTGCAGTCGTTGAACCGCAGTCAGGAAAAATTTATATAGCAACCAAGGGCACTGGATTGTTGTCTATTGAGAAGGATGACAAACTTTCTGCAGTTGGAATTACGTCCTCTGGACTGCAATCAGATAGAGATGAACCAGGACTTTGCAATGTTGCTGCTCTTGCATTTGATGCATCATCCAATTTGTGGATGACCAATCCGAATACCAACCAACCGGTTGTTGTAAAAAAGAAAGATGGTTCCTGGAAACATTTTTCCATTCCTTTCCCAATTGAAAAAAATCTGCTCAATAAAATCATGGCTGACGCACAAGGCAGAAAATGGATGACCAGTTTAAATGCATCCGGACTGATATGTTTTGATGACAACAATACCATTGATGCAACGAATGATGATCAATGGAGACTTTTTCAACAGGGAACCGGACGCGGAAATCTACCATCTTCAAACGTACTGTCGATTGCAGAAGATCAATCTGGCAACATATGGGTAGGAACAGACAACGGGATAGGCATTATTCAATGTGGAAATGATTTGTTCAGGAACTGCGATGCTACACTGCCTGTTGTTCAGCTGGATAATTTCGCCGGACTATTGCTCTCCAACGAAACAATCAATGACATCAAAGTGGATGGAGCCGACAGAAAATGGATTGCTTCCAACAATGGAGTTTGGTTGCTGAGTGCAGATGGACAAAAAGTAATTTACCGATTCACAGCTGAAAACAGCAAGCTGCTCAGCAATCAGGTGAGCTCCATCATCATACAAGCAATGACAGGTGAAGTTTTTTTCATGACAATATCCGGCATTTCATCTTTTAGAAGTACCGCAACGTCTGCCACAGAAACACCCAATAAACCCATTGTTTTTCCCAACCCTGTTCCCTCGGGATACAACGGTACAATTGGTATCAAAGAACTGCCATTGAATGCATGGGTTAAAATTACAGAGCTGGATGGAAGATTGGTTTACCAAACAAGGTCGCTTGGGGGACAAGCCACCTGGAATGGAAGAAATTACAAGGGAGAGCGCGTCAGCTCAGGAGTTTATTTGATCATTGTATCCAATCAAGACAATTCAGATCAAGTAGTTGGAAAAATTTTCTTCATCAAATAAAATGTCTTCACTCCATCATACAAAAGGTATTGTGCTGCGCACCGTTAAGTATGGTGAAACTTCCTTGGTGGTATCCATTTTTACAGAGATGTTCGGTCTTCAACAGTACATGGTGAATGGGGTGCGAACAAGTAAAAAAAATCCCACACTGCATGCGGCTCAACTGCAGCCAGGAAGTCTGCTGGATTTGATTGTTTACCACAACGACAGACAAACGTTGCAACGCATCAAAGAATCTAAGCAATTGATGCAACATGAGGATAATTTTTCAAATATTACGCGCAATGCCATTTTGCTGTATATGCTGGAGCTGTTGCAAAATTGTTTGAAACAGCCTGATGCACATGCAGAACTTTTTTATTTTTTGGAAGATATTTTATCAGGACTGTACAAAGCAGATGAAAGTCAGCTTGCCAATCTGCCCTTGTTTTTTACCATTCATCTTTCGCATTTTTTTGGATTCAGACTGATGGATAATTTCTCTCCTTTAAATCAATACCTTGATTTAAAGGAGGGGCAATTTGTATCATCCAGTCCATCACATCAGCTCGTTATTCAACCACCCTTGAGTGAAAAAGTCGCACAACTGCTACGTGCATTGCAAATTGGTGAGTTGGGAGAGGTCAAATTAAATAGGCATCAGCGCACTCAGTTGATGGATGACTTGCTGCAATTTTATTCAATGCACATCCATCCCTTTATGAAACTCAAATCTTTGACAATCATTCGATCAGTATTAGAAGATTGATCAAATAAGTTTTTTGGAATTGAAATCATTTTCCAATAAAACTACACCAGGTTGTTTACCTTTTTCAAAACTTCCCAGCTCGCTCAATCTGTTGAGAGCCTTGGCGCCATTCGATGTAGCCCATTTCAAGATCGTTGCCATGGGGATGGCAGGAAATTTTTCTTTGATGGTTTTCATTTCAGCTGCAATACTCAATTGCCAATTGCTGCTGTAGCTGTCTGTTCCCAATACAATTTCACAGTTGTTGTCTATCAACAGGTCAATAGGAGGTGTTCTGTTTTCAATATAAAGGTTTGCATTGATGCACAGACAATAATGCAGACCTGATAGATATTGTTCTGCGTGCTTCGATGCAAAGCTGATGTCATCCTGACTGGTAAAGGTGTTGTGGACCAGAATGACTCTTTGTTTTTTATTGAAATGGGGTAAGCAAGATTGCATGGCTGATTTTCCAGTAGTTGGGAATGGCGAATGGTCGAATCCAAATTTTTGCAAAAATTTCAAATAGTCGCCTTTCCCTGTTCTGTACAATTCATCTTCAGCAGGATTTTCCTGGTTGTGCATGCTGATGACTGAATCAGCTGTTTGTTGATTGATTCGTTTAAACGTTATATCACTGATCGTATAGGGAGCATGTGGAACCAAATTGGATTTCCAATGTTGGATATTGAACTTTTCTTCTGCTGCTTTGAATCGACTGAGAACTCCATTGTATTGTTCCATGCGTTGATCAGACATCTGATCACTGAAACAAAGGACTTCAACAAAATTGTTCCAATTCAGCCTGCTTGTCATTTTCGTTTCAATGGTGTCTGCAGTATTTCCAATATCACCCACAGCAACGATTCCACCTCTCTCCATTTCTTGCTCTGCCAATTTGATTTTTTCCAGGATCAGTTCATGAGGGAAATCTCTTTTTCCAACTACATCCAAGAGAAATGGGATCAGTCCTGTTTTTGGAGGAATCACATCCTTCATGTGGCTGAGCTCTAAGTGACAGTGCGCATTGATGTAACCCGGGGAAATGATTCCTTTCAATTTTGCAATATCATCTCCTGCTTCTCCAGCAGGAATGATTTCCATAACCTTGCCCTCTGCTGAAGTAATCAACACATGGTCGGGACCTAGCATTTCATATCCATCAAAAAGGTAATCAGCTTGAAACTTGCGGTAATTCATCTCAGAAAGAAGTAACTTTGCGCACTAAATTAAACATTAATCATCTCCGGGAGCGTTAATAATATGTTGGATAAGCTGGAAGCCATAAAAGCCAAGTTTGATGATATCGGAGTCGCACTGACGAATCCCGAAGTTGTAAACGACAACAAGCGATTCAGTCAACTTTCAAAAGAATACAGAAGCCTTGAGAAAATTGTTCTTGCATACGAGCAATACAAACGCATTTTGTCTGATGTCGAATTCAACCGTGAGGCACTGATGGGAGACGATGAAGAGCTTAGGGAGTTGGCCAAGGCGGAAACGGCTGAATTGGATGTAAGAAAAGAGGAGCTTGAAAAGCAAATCAGAAACATGCTGATTCCAAAAGACCCTCAAGATGAAAAAAATGCCATTCTTGAAATCAGAGCAGGAACAGGAGGGGATGAAGCATCTCTTTTTGCGGGAGATTTATTGAGGATGTACATCCGTTACTGCGAGGGAAGGGGATGGAAAACAGCCTTGCTTTCTGAAAATGAAGGAACCGTTGGCGGATACAAAGAGGCACAACTGGAAGTAACAGGGGAGGATGTGTATGGAACATTGAAATTTGAGAGCGGCGTTCACCGTGTACAAAGAGTTCCAGATACAGAGGCAAGTGGAAGGGTTCATACCAGTGCCGCAACTGTTGCGGTGATGCCAGAGGCGGAAGAGGTGGATGTTGAAATCAGAGAGAGCGATGTTAAAATGGAAACTGCCCGAAGCGGTGGAGCAGGCGGACAAAATGTTAATAAGGTTGAAACCAAGGTAATGCTAACCCATATACCCACAGGAACAGTGGTAATCTGTCAGACAGAAAGAACACAGTTGGGAAACAGGGAGAAGGCCATGCAGATGCTTAGAACCCGTTTATATGAAGAGCAGGTCAGGAAACAAGAAGATGAAATAGCAAGACACCGAAAAAGTCTTGTCAGCACGGGTGACCGCTCAGCGAAAATCCGGACCTACAATTTTCCACAGGGCAGGGTGACAGATCACAGGATTGGAATGACCCTTTACAACCTCCACGATGTGCTCAATGGCAATATCGGTGAGCTGATAGATGCCCTTCAGTTTGCAGAAAACGCAAGTAAGCTCACACAGTGATGAAAATCACTTTTTGAGAAGAGAAAATTTCCTCTATTTATGGAGCCTTTAACAAACCAATTGGACGCTCATGCGTCTATATTAGTGTGGTAATTGTGTGAGAAGGGGATTAATAATTTTTTAACGAATCGGGTGATGGAAAAGGTGAAGCAATAGCATCTAAATAAATAGCAAAAGCAAAAGTTTTCTCATAAGCAGTTAGTTTTGGTTACCGGCCCCTATTTCAATAGGGGCTTTTTTATTGAGATTAAACTTTTGCTGTGTATCAGGCTCCGACCAATGCCTTGTAGGCCTGAACATCCATCAGGTTGTCCAAGTGAGATGGATCTGCTATTTTCATCTTGATCATCCATCCCTGACCATATGGGTCTTGGTTCACCAATTCTGGCTGGCTTTCCAAAAGGGGGTTTTTTTCGAGAATGGTTCCTGTAACAGGGAGGAACAGATCACTTACTGTTTTCACAGCTTCTACACTTCCAAAAACTTCATCGGCATTCATTTCTTTTCCAACTGAATCAATGTCTACAAATATGATATCACCCAGTTCGCCTTGTGCGAAAGATGTAATTCCAATAGTTGCCACGTCACCTTCTACCGATATCCATTCGTGTTCTTTAGTGTATTTGATTTGCTCAGGAAAACTCATATGATTTTTTTTGCAAGATTAAAGTTTTTATTGTCTCAATGTAGTTTTAAGGGGATTTTCTTTTCACCATCCTGGTTTGTATAATGCGGATAGCCGTCAGGGGTTTGTCAGCTCCTGCTTTTCCAGAGGTGGCAGTATGGGCAATTTTATCGAGCACATCATATCCACTTACGAGCTCTCCGAAAATAGTATAGTTCTGATCCAAATGTGGACTACCACCCGATTGCTTGTATACCTCTCTGTGTGCAGGCGGTAATTTCCTTCCTTTCAAACGATACGTTTCGGTGGAGTCCAGTGTAAAGTCGTTGTGTATTCTTCCTTGTACAATGTAAAACTGAACGCCGCTGCTGTTCTTTTGGGGGTTGATGTCATCTCCCCATCTAGCTGCTGCAATTACTCCTTTTTTGTGAAAAAGAGTTGATTTGAATTCTGCTGGAATTGTATAGTCTTTTAAGAATGTTGTAGAGTCTGCATTGATACGTGATTTCTCATCACCTGCCTGAATCATGAATCCACTGATAACCCTGTGAAATGCAATACCCTCGTAAAATCTTGATTTAATCAATTTGATAAAATTGTCTCTGTGAACAGGTGTAGCGTCACTCAAACGGATGATAAAGGTTCCGGAGTCGGTTACCATGCTGACATCCCTGCGGATATCCGTTTTTTTTATTTTGATAGCAGGTTGTGCCACGAGACAGGTTGCGCAGATCAGCATGCCAAGCACAAGAAAACCAAAGAGTCGAATGATGGGTTTCATATTAATGCGTTCTGTGAAAAGTAAAACAGCACATGATCTTTCATGAAATTTTCCTGTTCCATCAAAGACATTGAAGGCAATTCTTTCAATTGCTTGAAGTGCGGCCATCCATCTTGGTCCCATCCTTCTTTTTCATAATATCCGCTTGCCGATAAAATGGAACATACCGCAACATGCATCAGATCTTGTTTTTGTTCTTTGGTGAACTGATGTCCAGCCCCACCCACTTCTTGTACGCCAATCAAAAAGAGAATCGATTCAAGGTCAGGTTTTTTGCCAAATCTTTGGATAAGTTTTTCTTCCAGTTTCCACCACCTGACTTGTAAATCTTCTGATACCAGCATAGAGCAAAACTAATCAAGATTCTGATAGCGAACATCCTGCAACTGCCTGAATTCTTATCTTTGCAAAAATTTATCGATGCTGCAGCTGGCGTTTATTCGGGCAAACAAAGAGAAGGTATTGAATGGATTGCAAAAAAAGCATTTTCAGGATACCCATCTGATTGATGAAATCATATCATTGGATGATCAGCGGAAAAAGCTGCAGGCTCAGTCAGATGAATTGCTTTCTCAACGCAATACTGCTTCCAAATCAATTGGGGCATTGATCGCCCAAGGAAACAAGGAAGAAGCAGAGGCAAACAAATCAAAAGTCTCAGCATTAAAGGATCAAATTGATGCGTTGACTACCGAATTGAATGAAGTGGAGCAACAATTGAATCAACAACTCATCCGTCTACCCAATCTTCCAAATGAATTGGTGCCAAGCGGTAAAACAGCGGATGACAATGTGGTGGTAAAACAGTCGCCCAGCTTGCCAATATTGCATCAAGGAGCAAAGCCGCATTGGGATCTGATCACAGCATACGATCTGGTTGATTTTCAAACCGGGGTAAAAATAACCGGCAGTGGATTTCCATTGTACAAAGGTCGGGGTGCAAAGTTGCAAAGGGCATTGATTCAGTATTTTCTCGATTACAATACTGCTGCAGGATATACAGAGTACATTCCTCCCTATGTGGTCAATGCAAGCTCAGCGTATGGAACAGGGCAGCTGCCCGACAAAGAGGGACAGATGTATTACATCAAAGAAGATGATCTTTATCTGATTCCTACAGCAGAAGTGCCAGTTACCAATATTTACCGTGATGAAATCATTTCCGCTTCAAAGCTTCCAATCAAAATGACTGCATACACTCCATGCTTCAGAAGAGAGGCGGGAAGTTTTGGTAAGGATGTACGCGGATTGAACAGGGTACATCAGTTTGATAAAGTTGAAATTGTGCAATTGACAGAAGCAGCAAACAGCTATGCTGCATTGGAGGAGATGGTTGCACATGTTGAGCAATTGATCATTTCACTGGGACTCCCATACAGAATTCTTCGACTCTGCGGAGGTGATATGAGTTTTGCATCTGCATTGACATACGACTTTGAAGTATACAGTGCTGCCCAGGAACGTTGGCTAGAAGTAAGCTCTGTCTCAAACTTTGAAAACTTTCAAACCAATCGTTTAAAAGTAAGAACCAAAGACGAACAGGGAAAAACCCAATTACTGCATTCGCTGAATGGCAGTTCTCTCGCATTGCCTCGCATTCTGGCAAGCATGCTGGAAAATTTTCAAACGCCCGAAGGCATTCAAATTCCTGAAGTACTCAGGACCTATTTCGGGTCTTCAATGATTGATTGATTTTTGAAAATCATCCATTCTTTTGTGCATGATCTCAAACCATAGTGGGGGAAACATGGCCAAAATAATCATGCCTGGATAACCAGTTGGCATTTGTGGTGCGTTGTCATGATGTCTGAGCAATTGATATTTTCGGCTGGCCTGATAATGATGGTCGCTGTGTCTGGAAAGTTCAAACAGCAGCAGTCTTCCCAAAAAATGATTGCTGTTCCAGCTGTGCTCTGGCATTGCGCGTTCATAACCTTGTTCCGTTTTCCTTCTCACCAATCCATAGTGTTCTATATAGTTGACTGTCTCCAACAGCAAAAAGCCCATGGTTGCAGCAGCAATAAAACAGATTCCGGTAAAAAATCCAAATACCCCAAAGATCAACGCAACAAAAAGCAGTTGCAACAATTGAAACTGGATCATCTGGTTCTTGAGGTTCAGGACTGGCCTCCCATTTTTTCTTTGTTCATCAGCAGCAATGCTCCATGCTGAGATGTATCCATCAATAACAGTTCTCAAGTAAAAACGGTAAAGATTTTCTCCTTTTCTTGCACTGCTGGGGTCTTCATGGGTTGATACATTTTTATGGTGGCCTTTGTTGTGCTCAATGTAAAAGTGCATGTAGAGAGAAGTAAGCAACAATGCCTTGGCCATGTTTCTCTCATAGAGATGTCGACGGTGTCCCAATTCGTGACCGACGTTTATACCGAATGTGCCGCATAGCAGTCCCATGGCCATAATCCTTCCCGCCAATTCCCAGTTATTGATAGAAGGATCACTTACTGTTTGTAAAAAATAATAAAGTGCGATGTACTGCAGAGGAACAATTGCATAAAGCCAAATGTCATACAGTCTGTCTTCCTTTGCGATCTGTTCCTCCACATCTGTGAGATTTTTTTCATTCGATGGAATGAGCAGTTCAACAGAGGGTACAATAAAAAATGCAAACAAAATTGGAGCAAATACCATCCATCCATTTTGAGTAAATGATAAATAAGCCAATAGATATATGGCCAATGGAAGACTAAATTTCAATGCTCTGATTTTCATTGTTTAACTCTTTTAAAGTGATTCTTCTTTTCTCATGGCAACCCTGTATAGCACAAAGGCCATTGCGAAGAAAATGCCTGTACCCAGTAAAAAATATCCCTGTTCTCCCAAGCGATGACTGATCGTTTCCTCCATGTTCAGCATGCTCAGTTTTTTGGAAATGCTGTCATTGGCAGATAAAAAGGCAACCGCTACACCTGCGATGGCACCACCTGCAACGAGTCCCGTTGCAAAAAGATTTCCTTGTCTCAAATCTTCTTCATGCTCATTTTCTGCCGATTTCTTTTTCTTATCAACCCATCCTCTGATGGCTCCTCCAATAAAAATGGGAAGCGTTGTGGAAAGTGGCAGGTATATGCCAATTGCAAAACTCAAAGCTTTGATGCCACAGAGTTCCATAACAATTGCGATGGCAACGCCCACCAATACAAATTGCCAATCCAGATTAAAAGAAAGAATTCCTTTGATCAAAGTTGCCATCAGGGTGGCCTGTGGAGCAGCATACCTATCTGTTCCAATGGCATGGTGAATATTGGATTGCAACATTTCCTGTGTAGGAGTGTCGAGCACCTTGATGGTAAAGCCGATCGCAATTGATGAAACAATTGCGCCAATGAACAATGCAATCTGTTGAGCACGCGGCGTTGCTCCCAAAATATAGCCGGTTTTTAAGTCCTGTGATGTTGCTCCCGCGTTGGCTGCTGCAATGCAGATGATGCCGCCAACCACCAGTGCCATGGGTTCGAAAACTTTTCCCGTCCATCCCACAGAAATAAATACCAGGCATGTCCCCATGATGGTTGCGATGGTCATACCTGAAATCGGATTGTTGGATGATCCTATCAGTCCCACAATACGGGATGATACTGTCACAAAAAATGCGCCAAACACAACAACCAAAATGCCGATAAGCAATTTGCTGGCAATTCCGTTTCCGGGCAGCATAGGCAATACTGCCATCAGCACTATGAGTGCCAAACTACCCCACAGAACAATTTTTAGTGAAAGGTCGCGCTCGGTTCTCAATGATTGTTGATCGGCTGTTTGCTCTTTTTTTATTTTTCCAATGCTTCCTTTGAAAGAAGATATGATCGTGGGAATGGTTTTGATCAGTGTGATGAATCCTCCTGCGGCGACTGCACCTGCTCCGATTTGTCTTACATATGCCCTGTAGATCGCAGTAGCAAAGTCAGCAAATTGATGAGTTACAGGATCCCATCCACCTGGACCTCCCGCTGTTTGCAAATCTTTTAAATATCCGAGCTTGATCAACTGACTTGCAATTACATCACTTGGAACAACTGTTGCCAACAATGGATTGAAAACAAACCAGGTCAGCACACTGCCTGCAACAAGTACTCCGGCAATTTTAGGTCCAATGATATATCCAACCCCAAGATATTCTGGAGTGATTTCTCCGCTTACTTTGGCTGACGGTAAATATTTATTGGTTTGTGCTGTTATGAAGGATGGAGTCTCTGCAATGACATGAAAAATCTTTTGAAAAAAAGCGTAGAGTACCGCGAATCCGAGTCCGGAAAAAGCAGTTTTCGCAAAATTTCCTCCTCGTTCGCCTGCTTTCAAAACGGATGCACAAGCAGTTCCTTCCGGGTAGGGCAGTGATGCATGTTCTTTTACAATCAGTGCACTTCTAAGTGGAATCATCATCAGTGTTCCCAACATGCCACCAAAAATGGCAAGCACCAATATGGTTACATAATTAAAATAGTCAGCACTGGTGCTTTCGCTGAGAAATAAAAATCCAGGCAAAGTAAACACCACACCTGCAGCAATGCTTTCACCTGCAGAGCCAGTTGTTTGAATGATGTTGTTTTCAAGGATGGTGGTTTTGAGAAAGAGTCTACTCAGTGCAATTGACATGACTGCAATGGGGATGGATGCGGAAACTGTCAAACCTGCTTTCAATGCGAGGTAGACTGTTGCTGCACCAAAAATGACGCCAAAACAAGCGCCGGTTAAAACTGCCTTCCAGGTGAATTCTTTCATCACCTGCTCGGGCGCTATAAAGGGAGTGAATTTTTTATCGCTCATGTGATAGGTTGATATGTGTTATTGCTTCATCAGGCTTTGTAACTTCTTGGAGAGAAAGAAAAGAATTAAAGATGCCGCGCCTGACATGAAGACAAACATGATGAAAAAATCAAAATTGTTTTCAATGCCGATGCCGAGTATCATTTTCGATTTTCCTGCTTCAGGATAAAATGTACTCAAAGCTCCAGCCAGGTAATTGGCAAATGCATTGGCAGTAAACCAAACAGCCATGAGCATGGAGGAAAATTTGAGCGGCGCCAATTTATTTACCAGTGAGAGTCCAATGGGCGACAGGCACAACTCTCCGAGTGTATGCAATGCGTACATGCCGAGCAGCCAAATCATGCTGACCTTGATGCCTGGTTGAACATCTTTCACGCCAAATGCAATCCATAAATATCCCATTGCCAGCAAGAACAAGCCCAGGGCCATTTTCGTGGGGGATGAGGGA
>JBEAYH010000206.1:0-5788 GCA_041159435.1 Bacteroidota bacterium
CAGATCTTGCTAAATTTGCACAATAACCAAGTATATGATAAAGACTGGAAACATCACTGTTAGCATCTATACCGAGATGACGCCCAATCCCGAGACCATGAAATTTGTGGCCAACAAACTCCTGTATCCTGGTAAAAGCGTTGATTTTCAAGATGTTGAATCAGCAAAGCCATCTCCTTTGGCATTGGAGCTTTTCAGTTTCCCATTTGTTAAAAGTGTTTTCATTGCCAGCAACTTTGTTACGCTCACTAAAACTGCTGAAACAGATTGGGAGGATGTGAAGCCATCCATTCGTCAGTTTTTAAAAGATTATTTGGAAGATGGCAAGTCCATCGTAAATGAAGAAGAGCTTCCAGCATCTCAATCAACCGACGGCAACATCGTTCTTTCAGAGGATGGTGATGTTGTAAAACGAATCAAAGAGTTACTCGAAAATTATGTCAAGCCTGCTGTTGAAATGGACGGCGGTGCCATACAGTTCAAAAAATTTGAAGAAGGTGTTGTCACACTCATGCTTCAGGGCAGTTGCAGTGGATGTCCCTCTTCCATGATTACATTGAAATCTGGTATCGAAGGAATGATGAAAAGAATGATTCCTGAAGTTACAGAAGTAGTTGCCGAAGCTGAGTAATCCATTCACATGATGCAGGCACTTGAAATCGTCGCCATTTTTTCAGGCATCATCTCCGTTTGGTTTTCAAGAAAAGAAAATATCTGGGTCTACCCATCTGGCTTGATTGGAACAGTGCTTTATGTGTACCTGAGTATGGAGGGGGATTTGTATGGAGAAGCCACAGTCAATCTTTTCTACACCATCATGAGCATCTACGGGTGGTACAATTGGTTGAGAAAAGACAATGCGTACAAGCCCATTGTACAAATCAGTTTTTCCAGTAAAAAAGATTGGATTGTTCAAATCATATTTTTCATTGCTGTCTATGCCATTATTTACACCTGTCTGTATTTAATCAAACAGTATTTCAATCCTGGTGCCATTCCATGGGCAGATGCATTGGCTTCAGCAGCTGCATTCACCGGCATGTGGCTGATGACCAGAAAAAAAGTTGAGAGCTGGATCTGGTGGATCATTACCAATATCTCTTCCATTCCCTTGTATTTTATAAAAGGGTATACCTTCACAGCAGGCTATTATGCAATCTTGCTGGTGATGGCAGTTGCTGGACTCATGGCCTGGAGAAACAAAGCAAATGAATGCAGAGACGTCCAATAATAAAGTTTATAAAATAGTTGTGATTGGTCCTGAGTCAACTGGTAAGAGTACTTTGTGCCAACAGCTTTCTGATCATTTCAATACCGATTGGTGCAGAGAATACGCAAGATCTTTTCTTCTGAAAAACGGCACCAATTATTCATTTGATGATTTGTTGCAAGTGGCAAAGGGACAAACAAAAGCGGAGGATGATTTCATCGAAGCCATGCTGCAGCAACAAAAAAAAGTTGCCTTCATTGATACAGATATGTATGTCATGAAAGTATGGTGTGAATTTGTTTTTGGCAAATGCCATTCATATATTTTAAATGAAATACTTCATCGCTCTTACGATGGATATCTTTTATGCAAACCGGATTTGCCCTGGGTGCAAGATGAATTGCGCGAGTATCCGGATCTGAAAACAAGAACATTGCTCTATCATCATTACCGCGATATATTGATCAATCAATCAACGCCCTGGTATGAAGTAAATGGGGTGGATCCAAAAAGGACCGATGGGGCCATTGAATGGGTAAAGCAGTTACTTGCCTGAGTTGACCAATCGCGCAATATCCGGGTCATCGTCCAGGTTTCCCATCTGTCGCAATACCCAAGGATATTTTCTCCCAACATAAATGGATAGTGGCTTCACAGTATATCTTTTCGGATTCGGCAAGCTTGCAGCAATCATGGCGGCTTCTGTTCGGGTAAGTTTGGAAGCAGATTTTTTGAAATATTTTCTCGCAGCTGCCTCAATGCCAAAAACTCCTTTTCCCATTTCTGCCTCATTCAAGTATACTTCCAGGATTCTTTGCTTCCCCCAAATCAGTTCAATCAAAAAAGTAAAGTACACTTCCAAGCCCTTTCGGATCCAACTTCTTCCTTGCCACAAAAAAACATTTTTGGCAACTTGCTGACTGATGGTGGAGGCGCCTCTGATTTTTTTTCCTTTTTTCTTTTTATTAAAGTCAAGTGCTTTTTGAATGCTTTTGATATCAAAGCCATTGTGATCAGGAAAGAGTTGATCTTCAGCGGCAATAACTGCCAGCTTTGCATTTTTTGATATTTCATTGTATGCAACATGATTTCGCTTGAATCCATTTCCTGATATTAAACTGCTGATCTCTGTGATGGTAACAGGGGGGAGTATGAACCTGAGTATCACTACATACAACAGGTGCGAAACAAATAGAATGACAAAGATTTTTTTGATGTGTCTGAACAAGAGATATTATTTTAATGGGATGTATTGCAGCCTGTATCTTTTCCCGATTTTTACGGTTGATCTGTATGTTTTTTTCAAGATCATGCCACCCAACGCGACAGCACCTGCCTTTGCCAATATGCTTCCATCAATGGGTTCGTTTGCAATCAGTGCATTTCCAAGATGCAATGCCGCATAACTGAGTCCACCTGCCATAAAGAGATAGCCGTTTCTGATAATACCCAATCCTGCTCTGGGTTTTACAATTTCTCCCACTTCATTGCAATGCACTTTGATGAGTGCAATCGAAAGAGTATCCCAAAATTTTGTTCCCCACATGGTGTAGGCGGCTCTCTCGACATAGGTATTGATAAACATGCTGTCTCTGTCAATTTTTTTGATCACACCATTGATGCGCTCTCCGTTTTTTGTGATCATGTTGATGGGTGTTTCTGCAAGATATTTTTTGAGTGTCTTGTTGTTTTTTTTCTTCAACAGCACCATATCACTTCCCTGTGCATGCAGGGAGTCCAGGCAGCTCAACAACAAGTAAGCAATGAAGAAATATTTATGTATCATTTATTCAAAAATAATATTCCATAAGCTATGCTGATGGCAAATATGATGAGAATGGTCCCCGATATTTTATTGATGATGTTGATATTGTATGGGGTGAGTTGGTGCCTGATTTTAGCAGCCATCAATACTTTTAAAACGTCTGCAATGATGTTTACACCCAAGCATGCCCCAAACAAGACGATTCTTTCTGAAAGGGTATGATGTGATGCGAAGGCAGTGGTATTGATCAGCCAGAAAAAAATTACACTTGGATTCAGTGTGTTGATGATGAATCCAGACATGAAAGCCTTTGTAAAATCTTTTCTTCCAAAATCAATCACGACCACATTTTTTGCATCAACCTGTACTCTTTTAAAAAACACATAAAATATACCAAGACACAACACAAAAATTGCACCCACGATGCCAATGGTCACCTTGTAGTTCAACAGTTCAACGACAAGTGAAGAGAATAAATTGCTGATGACTACCCAAATGATATCACTGATCCATACACCTGCCACGAAACTGAATCCGCCCTGGTGGCCATTGTTGATGCTTTGTTTGAGGATGGTAAATATGACGGGTCCCACTGAAACTGCCAGAATCAATCCCAATCCGATTCCTTTGAAAATTGCTTCAGTCATATGCGGTTAAAGATTGTCTTTGTGAAGAAAGCTTTTCCAATCTTCCAGCAAAGATCCTTTTAAAACCCTTGGAAATTTATGTTGTCCGCCAATTTTACCTTTTTTTTCTAAAAATTCGAGGAAGGTTTTTTCAGGGAGGATGTCCAGTGCAATATTTTTCAGCGGACTCTTTCTCTCCGTTGCATAGTCATCGTTGATTTCAATCAACGTTTCATCGATGATGTTTTTCAACTTTTCGGGATCAACCTGGTCGTCGGTTCCAACAAACCAATGATGGCCAAATGCCCCGGGCTCACTGATGGCGCTTACGGTGAATTCTGCAATAGAAATATTTAATTTTTCGGAAGCAACCTGAACAGCTTTGTTCATATTGTCTACACTGAGGTGCTCACCACAAAGACTCAAAAAATGTTTTGTTCTGCCGGTGATGATGATTTCAGATCTCTCTTTGTTTACAAATTTGATGGTATCTCCAATCAGGTATCTCCATGCGCCTGCACTTGTACTCAAGAGCAATGCATAGTCTTTGTTTTCTTCCACTTCATCAATCATGAGTGATTTGGGCATGTTGATGATGTTTCCGTCTCCATCAAAATTTTCATCATTGAAAGGAACGAATTCAAAAAAGATATGATCATTCAATACCAGCTTCATCCCGTCGGGGTATTGCCGGTCTTGGTAGGCAATGAATCCTTCAGAAGCCAAATATGTTTCGATATAGGTCAGTGGCTGGCCAAGCAGTTTTTCAAATCCTTTTTTATAGGGTTCAAATGCCACCCCGCCATGACAGAAGAAAGCCAGATTGGGCCAAATTTCATGGATATGATTCAGCTTGTACCGTTGGATGATCATCTCCATGCACATATGAATCCATGCCGGGACTCCTACAACAAATCCGATGTCCCAGCTGGGAGCCTGCTCTACAATCGCTTCCAGTTTCTTGTTCCAGTCCCTCGTTTTTGCAATTTTCTTCCCGGGTTTGTAAAAGGGAGAAAACCAAAAAGGGGCTTTTTTGGCGGTGATGCCGCTGAGGTCTCCTGCAAAATAACCCGGACCCTTTTGTAAATCGGTGCTTCCCCCCAGCATCAAATACCCTTTCCCCACTGATTTAAGTGGAATATTTTCATAGCTAAACAGGGAGAGCAGTTGTTTGATCATGGCCACCCGATTCCCCTTCATGAGGTCTTGCGTAATAGGGATGTATTTGCTTGCAGCCTCTGAAGTGCCTGAGCTCAGTGCAAAAAATTTGATCATCCCCGGCCAACAAACGTCGGGCGTGCCATCCAGTGTTTTGTTCCACCATTCCTGGTAGATTTTATTGTAGTCGTGTGCCGGGACATTCTCCCTGAACAGCCTCCGGGGATCACGTTGGTTCAGTATCTGCTCAAATCCGTATTGCTGTCCAAATTGTGTGTATTTGGCTTTTTTCAATAAGTTTTTGAGCACCCTGAGTTGTTGTCTTTTGGGTGAATTGGTTGGCAAATGCAGTGCCTTGGCAATCGATTTTGGCAGTCCTATTTCTAATAATGCCATCCCCCGCAAGGTACTATCCATTTGCGATTTATTGATGATTCTTTTGTATTTTAGTAGCAAACCTATTTATATGAATAGACGGGATGCATTAGAACGCGTAGCACTGATCATGGGTGGAACCATCATTGGCGGTGCAGCATTTTTACAAGGATGTAAATCAGCCGACACCAAGGGTGCAGCTTTTGCATTGACCAATGAACAAATTGCATTTTTGGATGAAGTGGCTGAAACCATTATTCCAACCACCAATACTCCTGGTGCAAAAGCAGCAAAAGTGGGTGAGTTCATGCATACCATGGTGAAGGATTGCTATGTTGCTGCCGATCAGCAAATATTTCTCGAAGGCATCACCAAAATCGATGACGCTGCAAAGAAAAAATTCAGCAAGGGTTTTATGGAGAGCGATGCAGCTCAAAGAACCGAGTTGCTCAATGAATTGAACAAAGAACTCAAAGCATACAACGAATCAAAGAAAGACAAAGATCCCAATCATTATTTTGGATTGATGAAGCAGCTCACATTGTTGGGTTATTTCACATCAGAAATAGGAGCAACACAGGCATTGCGCTACGTTGCAGTACCAGGAAAATATGAAGGATGTATTCCTTACAACAAGGGCGACAAGGCTTGGGC
>JBEAYH010000008.1:0-5158 GCA_041159435.1 Bacteroidota bacterium
GCCCTCACCAGTAAATGAATGAACAGATGTATCACCAAGCACTCCTGTTCTGGTTAAGAACGTTGAATAAAGCACCAGTAAATAAGAGGCAATAATGAACATGTAGCTTGCCTTGAGGGAATGGCCTGTGCTTTGGAAAATCAGCAATGTATGAATACCTGCCACCAGCAGTAGCCATGGCACGAGTGATGCGTTCTCCACCGGGTCCCAGGCCCAGTAACCACCAAAAGTAAGTGACTCATATGCCCATGCAGCACCCATCATGATTCCCAGTCCCAGGATGCCCGCACAAAACAATGCCCATGGCATTGCGGGACGGATCCATCCTTTGTGATCTTTTTTCCAGAGTCCTGCCACTGCAAATGCATAAGGAACTACCGCAGAAGAAAATCCCAAGAAAAGAATGGGTGGATGAATAACCATCCAATAGTTCTGAAGCAAAACATTCAAACCATTTCCATCAGTTAAATATTTCGACAAATAATCAGGATCCTGAAAAATTGGTGCGTCAGGAAACTCATTGCGCATCAATACAAATGGATTTGATCCGATGCGCTGATCAAAGAAATAAATGCCAATCAAAAAGCTTGCAAGAAAAACCTGCAGCAAGCTGATGACAGTCATCACAGGAGCTTCCCACTTTTTTGCAAACTTCAAGAGCACGAGTCCAATTACCGCATTCCAGAATCCCCATAGCATAAAACTGCCTTCCTGCCCTTCCCAAAAACAACTGAGGAGGTACTGCACATCCAAGCTTCTCTTGGAATGCTGGTGTGCGTATTTGTATTCAAAATAATGGTTATAGATGATGAGGTAAAGCGTGATAAATACCGCCAATATAGAGATGGCATTGATAACAAAAGCAGCCCGGGAAAGCGATTTCCATGGTTTTTCATCCAATGTATCAGCAGATCGGGTTGTTTTGTAGTAGGAAAAAAAAGCTACCAAGGCAGCGGCAAATGCAAGCAATGTAAAGAATGTGCCGATCTGCCCAATCAGCAAATGCTCATCAGTGAATTTGATCATAATTGATTTGACTTTTCGTCCTTGTACTTAGATGGACATTTAAGCACGATCTCTTTGCATTCAAAAGTGCCATTTTGCATAGCGCCTTTCATCACCACCCTGCTGCTTTTTTCAAAGTCAGTTGGCTTGGCGTTTTTATATACCACCTGTGCAATTGCACCGAGTGAATCAACAGCAGTGAATGATAAATAATTGGGATCCTTGATGGGATCATACACGATGGGTTTGGTTGTATCCACTTTGGCAATGATATGAACAAACTTGCCCTCTTTTCTCTGAGCAGATTCAATGGAATCATATGTACTCATGTCTCCCATCAAACTGATCAATGCAGCAATGGAAAGTGCCACCAAAACGAGTCCTACAATATGTATTTTTTTCATAGCAGTATGATGCGCAAAATTACACCAAATTAATCCTCAAAATCGTTGCAGGAGACTTTAGTTTTTTCTTAACTTGCGTGCCCTAAATCACACATCATCAGATGATCGCCGACCTATCCAGATTTGACCCCAATGGGGTGAGCGTGGCCAACAACAACGTGTTCGGACTGCCATTTACAGAAGAAAGTGCATCACTGATCATCATCCCGGTTCCCTGGGAGGTTACAGTGAGCTTCAAATCTGGTACAGCCAGGTCACCTGAACATATTTTAGAAGCCAGCCTGCAGGTTGACCTAAATGACAGTCAGTTCCAGAACAGCTGGAAAAAAGGCGTGTTCATGAAACCGGTTGACAAAAAAGTCCTCCTCAAAAATGACTATTTGAGAAAGGAGAATGAACTCTACCTGCATTTCATCAACTCAGGTGAAAAGATAGAAACCAATAAATTCATGTGCCGTACGCTGAAGGAAGTGAACGAGGGATGTGCTTTCATGAACGATTGGGTGTATGAACAAACGTCTTCGCAACTCAACAAAGGAAAAAAAGTTGGATTGCTCGGCGGGGACCATAGTGTTGCCTACGGACTGATCAAAGCACTCTCAGAAAAAGTAGATGCGTTTGGTATTTTACAAATCGATGCGCACTGCGATTTGAGAAAGTCATACGAAGGATTGGATTACTCACATGGATCCATCATGTACAATGTCTTGAATAATTTCCCCCAAGTCAAGAAACTCATTCAACTGGGCATCCGCGATTACTGTGAAGCGGAATGGCAGTGCATTTGCGATAGCGAGAGAAGGGTCGCCACTTACTTTGAAAAGGAAATCAAAGAGCGAAATTTCGAGGGAGAAACTTGGGCAAATATCAGTGATGAGATTGTTAATCAACTGCCGCAGAAAGTTTATATCAGCTATGATGTTGATGGACTGGACCCTAAACTCTGTCCGCATACAGGGACTCCTGTTCCAGGTGGATTCGAACTGGAGCAACTCAATTACCTCTTCAAAAAAATTCTGAACAGTGGCAGAGAAATCATCGGATTCGACTTGAGCGAGACCGGCGTGAGCAAGGATGGATGGGACGAAAATGTAGGCGCAAGGATCCTGTTCAAGTTGTGTAACTTGATGCTCAGTCAAAACTAATCAAATGTCAAAAGACAGGATATATGACTATGTTGTAGTACTCAAAAACAACAACAAATCCATCATAGAAAAAACTGGATGGCTCCTCTCACTCATGTCGCTCCTGCCTATCAGTATTTTCATTTATCAGGATCCTGGTTCTTTATTAAGTTATCTACTGATTTTCGTTGTGCTTATTCTGATGATCAGTAATTACGTTGACAAAAAAAAGAAAAAACATCCCCAGTTCCTCTCCCTGCTTGTCTGCATCGGCATTGGACTCATCTCTGTTTCCGGAAACTTGCTACTTGGAATGCTATACATCATTGCAGGCATCAGCGAAAGACTTCTATCTTCGAATGTTGAAATTGGATTCTCAAATCAACAGATTGTGAGAAAAGGAATCGGAACCAAGACTTATCAATGGACGGAACTGAACAATGTGATGATCAAAGATGATTTACTCACGATGGACTTCAAAAACAATTCCCTCTTTCAAGCATATACAGACGATGAGGAAAATGAAGAATATGAAGTGGAGGATGAGGAGTTTAATGAGTATTGTAAAAGTCAGTTGACGGTTAACAGTTGACAGTTGGCTGTTAACGGTTAACTGTCAACAGTCAACTCATTTCGCTAGGTCATTCTCAAAATCCCCCCTAATCCTTTCCATCGGTGGATTGAAATAACCAAATTTCAAATCAGGAAACTCATCACGGAGTAATTGCATCATTTGTCTGATACCTAATTTTTCTGATTCTTCTACAAAACCCATTCTTCCTAAGTACCAATCCGGATCAATATTGAAATTTCTCCATTGAATCATTTTCAGGTTTGTATCCTTGATCAGTTTTCTCAGTGCCTCATACTCAGCAGCAGTATCCGTCATTCCGGGGAAAACGAAATAATTGATGGAACTCCAGCCGCCATAACTATCCACCACTTTCAAACTTTCGATGATGTCTTCAAATGCATAGTTATTGGGGCGATAATATTTGGTGTACCAAGATTGCTGCGCCGAATTGGTGCTCACACGTATCGAATCCAGTCCGGCTTCACACAGCTCCTTCACTGCCTCTGGCATGGAACCATTGGTATTGATATTGATGCTGCCTCTATTAGTATGTTTTCTGATTTCAATGATCGCTTCACGAATCGTCTCCCACATCAACAATGGCTCACCTTCGCATCCTTGTCCAAAGCTGACGATCGGAAAAGGCGCATTCATCAAATGTGGAACAGTAAACTCAACAATTTCTGCTGCAGTTGGCTTGAACGTAAGCCTATCCTGAGTTGATGGAATACTCTCCTCCTCTGGCTGGAATGAAATACATCCAACGCAATTCGCATTGCATGCCGGTGAAGTTGGCACAGGACATTCCCATCGTGAAAGGAACATGTTGCGAGCAGCTGGACAAGTATAAGTTCTGCAGCATTTTTCAGCAAGATGATGAACCAGCCGGTTGTTCGGATAATTTTTTAAAAAATCTTCGACTCCATGCTCAATTTTCACAGCATCATATCCACTGCATTCCTGACGAATATCTTTTTCAATCCTCATCGCTGTTACATAAAAGCGATCATCATACCAACCTGCGGCAGTATAGCAAAACAAAGGAAGTGTTGGTGCATCTGGGGCAGTTTCATATGCTGCAATAAAAGTACCGGTATGTGCAGGCGGTATAAAAGCTGCCACTGCCCATCCTTTATCACACAAACGCATTTCACCTGTCATTACATCAATCCCAATTGCTTTTCTACCAGGAAGCTCATAGAGAGATCCGCCATCAGGCAAGAGCATCCATTCATCCAACTCAACTGGCATGGCGTCCCATCCAGATCTGCCAACCGCATAAAGTGATTGATCTTCGAAAATGTTGCCATTGCCGTCGGAGTAGAGGAGGAAGGGGGATGACTTCACTATAATTTGTATTGTCTGCTTTGTGTTGACTGTAGACAGTTGACTGTTTGCAGATGATTTTAAATTGTGTTAAATGAAACTGCAAGTTATTTCAAAAATGGAGAATTATCATAACTTAGAATTCGGTTGACAGTTGACTGTTAACCGTTAACTGTCAACTTCAATGTCTACGATCAAGAATAAAAATTTCAAGGCAGCCTCTTATACCATTTTGGTGCTGGTTGTACTTTGCATGATATTCTTCTTCGTTTCCTGGACGCCTCCTGCCCGCGAAACTCCTAAGGAAACAGAGAATATTGAAGTAGAATGGGGAGATGCCCCTGAGGGAACTGGCAATGAGAGCGAGGGAGCTGCCGCAAACAATCCAATGCCCCCATCAACAGAAAATATTGCTTCCTCACCAACTGAAAAATCAATTGAAACAAACGATGCCGATAAAGAAGCTCCAGCAATCGTTGCCAGACCAAAAGTTGAAGTGAAAAAAGTGGTTCCAGTGGTTGAAACTCCCCCACCGACACCTAAATATTTATATAAGGGACAGGGAACGGGTAATACAAAGGAACAAGGGACGGGGGACGAGGGAAAAGGGAATAGCCAGGGATTGGGAAACAGCCAGGGAGAAGGGACTGGGGACAAGGGACAAGGGATTGGTTCGGGTGGATTATCAATTGTGAGAGGTTTACAAGGTAGAAAAATCAGTCGCT
>JBEAYH010000026.1:0-46090 GCA_041159435.1 Bacteroidota bacterium
GGGGAACAGCTTTCAGACGAGCTTTGTCAATCAACCTTCCAGATACACGGCAAATACCGTATGTCTTGTTTTCAATGCGCATCAATGCCTTTTCAAGCTTCTCAATGAAATCAATCTGACGGCTTGCCATCTGGCTAAGTTGCTCACGTTCCATGCTCAAACTTCCATCTTCCATGGTCATGTATCTGTTGTCAGAATCTTCACCACTCATGGAATCTTTTCTGGTAATCAATCCATTCAAATATGCAAGTTCTTGCTTGGCAGCATTGAGCTTATGCTGAACAAGTTCACGAAATTCTGCCAAATCAACATCAGAATAACGCTGTGTTGGACCGGTTTGCTCCATTTGCATTTTTGCATCCAAAACAGATTTTGTGAATTCAGGCTCGTATTTGCGTGCGGTCTTGGTGGTAATTTTTGGCATAGGCACAGGCTTCAGGCTTTTGGTAGCCTCCTTGGCTCTGAGAGCTTTGCGGATTTCTGCCTGACTGGCAACTTTTGTGCTAGTGCCTGCAAATCTGGTTTCAGGAGAAATCTGCGGAACTTTCTTCGCAGGTGCTTTTCCTGGAACGGCTCCCTTGCTACCAGGGACTGGCTTTGCAGCTTTTGATGGAGCTGATTTTGCGGGAGCTGGTTTTGCGCCCTTTGCAGGCAACACTTTAGCCGGAATTTGTTTGGCAGGAGCAGCCTTTTTAGGAGCTGGCTTGACTGCTTTTACAGGAATTGCTTTCTTGGCAACTGGCTTTTTTGCGACTGGCTTTGCAACCTTTTTGGCAGGAACAGCCTTTTTAGGAGCTGGTTTGGCTGCTTTTTTAGGGGCAGCTTTAACAGTCTTTTTAGCAGCCACAGCCTTCTTAGGCTTCGTCTTCGACGCAGCAACCTTTTTTGCCGGAGCAGCTTTTTTAGGAGCTGGCTTGGCTTTTTTTACAGGTTTTGCAACTTTCTTGGGAGCTGGTTTTTTTATTGCCATAATAAGATTTACTTTTTTATAACGTTGATCTTCAATGTTTTACCTTCTATTTCAGCATCAAAACCATTTTTCAAACCAGGCTCCAACACGATTTTTTCAGCTAAAATTTCGGCGCAAATATAATCATTAAATCTAGTAAAAGAATCATCGAATGCTGGATTGGATTCAACTGTTACCAATATTTTATCTGTGAGTTGAAGATCGATGTCCTTGCGGATTTTTTGAATTCTGTTGATCAATTCCCTGGCAAATCCTTCCTGCTCCAATTCTTTGGTTACCTGAACATCCAATGCGACTGTAAACGCATTGCGGGATGCCACCATCCAACCTTCTACATCTTCGCTTTGGATATCCACTTCGTCTTTTTGAAGCAAATACAGTTCACCCTCTAAATCAATTTCTATACTTCCCTCCTGTTCTAATTTTCGAATGCCTTCCTGCGTCAATGCAGCAATGACGTTGGATGCAGTTTTCATTTTGCCTCCAAGCTTTTTGCCAAGAATGACAAAATTGGGTTTAATTTTTTTCTTGATAAAGTCATTGTCAGCCGGTAAATATTCCAGTTGCTTTACGTTTACTTCTGCAAGTATCAACTCTTCTATCTTTTGCAGTTGTTGCTGCATGGCAGATGCGGATACAGGGATCAGTATTTTCTGAAGTGGCTGCCTAACCCTGATGTTTACTTTTTTTCTGATAGAGAGCACCAAGGATGAAAACTCCTTTGCCATGTGCATGCGCTCTTCCAACGAAAGATCTATCCAACTTTCATTTGCCTCAGGAAAATCAGTATGATGAACAGAGCTGTGCTGTTCCTTTTTGGTAACCGCATTCAAATTTCTGAACAGGTAGTCGGTAAAGAATGGGGAGATGGGAGCAGCAAGCTTGACAATGGTAATCATGCATTGATATAAAGTTTGATAAGCACTGATTTTATCAGTTCCATAATCACCCTTCCAAAAACGCCTTCGTGACAATCGCACATACCAGTTGCTGAGCAACTCATCCACAAATTCATCAATCAGCCTGCCTGCCATGGTAGGCTCATAATCATCCAGGTACTGGTTGACCTCTTTGATTAAACTTTGCAAACTAGATAAAATCCATCTGTCCAATTCGGGTCGTTCATTGAATGGAATGTCTTTTTCTTGGTAGGTAAATCCATCCACATTGGCATAGAGCGCAAAAAACTGATAGGTATTATAAAGCGTTCCAAAAAATTTACGCTGAACCTCTTTGATGCCTTCGATATCAAATTTGAGATTATCCCAGGGCGAAGCGTTTGTGATCAGGTACCAACGTGTAGCATCTGCACCAAATGTATCGATGGTTTGAAATGGATCTACCACATTGCCCAAACGCTTGCTCATTTTGTTTCCATTTTTATCCAATACCAATCCATTGGAAACAACCGTCTTGAAAGCAACTTTGTCAAACAATAAAACGCCCAAAGCATGCAGTGTGTAAAACCATCCTCTTGTTTGATCTACACCTTCTGCAATGAAATCAGCTGGAAAAGCTTCTCCGCTCTCGATCATTGATCTGTTCTCAAAAGGATAATGCCATTGCGCATAAGGCATTGCGCCACTGTCAAACCAAACATCCACCAAGTCAGGCACGCGTTTCATGGGTTTGCCGGATGCACTGACCAATACGATTTCATCCACAAAAGGTTTATGGAGATCTTTCAGTCCCTCTTTGATGAATGTTGCATTCACATCCCCTCCAAGGTTATCGTGTGCTTTTTGTATGGCTGATTTTAATTCTTCGATAGACCCAATACAAATTTCTTCTGTCCCGTCTTCTGTTCGCCAAATCGGCAAAGGTGTTCCCCAATAGCGGCTCCTGCTCAAATTCCAGTCCACCATGTTTTCTAACCAATTCCCAAATCTTCCTTCACCAGTTGATGTTGGTTTCCAATTGATGGTTTTGTTCAAGGCAATCATCCTGTCTTTGACCGCAGTGGTTTTGATAAACCAAGCATCGAGCGGATAATATAAAATGGGTTTATCTGTTCTCCAGCAATGCGGATAGTTGTGTTCGTATTTCTCTACCTTGAAAGCCTTCCCCTCTTTTTTCAATTGAACACATATGTCTACATTGACATCCACATACTGATCATCATTCTTGTAATTCTTTACATAGCGATGGCTGTATGTACCCAGTCCATCAACAAATTTTCCTTCGCGATCAACCAATGTCAGAATACCCAGGTTGTTTTTCTTTCCAACCTTGAAGTCATCTGCACCAAATGCAGGTGCAGTATGAACGATGCCTGTTCCATCCTCTGTAGTTACGAAATCACCCAAAATAACTTTGAAGGGATCTGCCGCTGGACTGATGTCCTGAATCGCTTCCAAGGTATTTGCCTCAAATGGCAACAATTGATCGTAATAAATTCCTTCTAATGATGCGCCACTGAAAGTCTGGATGCATTTCCATGGAATCAATTTATCACCGGCTTTGTAATCTTCGAATGCAATATTTGCAGCATCTTCCTTGAAATATTTTCCAACCAGTGCACTGGCTAAGATTACACATTGCTGTTGAAATGTATAAGGATTAAAAGTTTGAACAAGTGAGTATTCAATATTGCCTCCGACTGTGAGTCCAAGATTGGAAGGCAATGTCCATGGTGTGGTGGTCCATGCCATGAAGAACACATCTGCACCTGAATGGATAGATGCTTTTATTTTCTTGGATGCAGGATGATTGTCATTCTTTTGATCAGCCAATTTAAAAAGTGCAACTGCAGATGTGTCTTTCACATCTTTGTAAGTGCCAGGCTGATTCAATTCATGTGAACTCAATCCAGTTCCTGCAGCAGGTGAATAAGGCTGGATGCTCACGCTTTCGTACAACAATCCTTTTTCGTACAAACTTTTCAAACACCACCAAAGCGTTTCAACATAGTTGTTCTCAAATGTTATATAAGGTGATTTGAGATCAACCCAATATCCCATTTTGGTTGTGATTTCATCCCACTTGTCTTTGTACCTTAGAACTGCTTCACGGCATTTCTGGTTGTATTCAGCAACAGAGATTTTTTTACCAATGTCTTCCTTGGTGATGCCAAGTTCTTTTTCAACTCCCAATTCAACAGGCAAACCATGTGTATCCCATCCGCCTTTTCTTTTTACCTGAAATCCTTTCATGGTCTTGTAGCGACAAACCATGTCCTTCAAAGTTCTTGAAATAACATGGTGGATACCAGGCATTCCATTGGCACTCGGGGGACCCTCATAAAACACGAAGGGTTTCGCGCCATTGCGTTGCAGGATGCTTTGATCGAAAGCATTTTCGTTCTCCCAACTTTCCAACATCTCACGTTCGAAAGCTGGCAGGTTCAATTGTTCAAATTCTTTGTACGAGCCTTGTTTCATAGAAGGCTGCAAAGGTAGAGAAAGTCCTCCTTACTGAAAACTCGCTGTACCGTTGGACTGGTGGGCGTATCGGAAGGTGTAAAAACGCTGGGTTTTGAGTTTTATATCATCCGAAGCACTGGGAGCAGGAGTTGTGCCTCCCTTGTAATAATTGATGATCTCCACCTTTGCAAAATTGCCCTTTGCAGTTTTGATCACCAATACCCTGCCTGGAATGGGTGTGATCAAATTGTTTACAGGATCGTACACATACCAACCCCTGTTGCTGCCAAATGGAATGGCAAAAGAAGCCGGGGCACTGTCTTTCCTGAAAACCGAGTCGGGTGAAACTGTTTTCAATTCATCATATGTTCCGGTGTAAACAAATGCGCCTCCTGCACCTGGACCGCTGCTACCTGCATTGGTCAAAATAGAAGTCCCCCTAAAAGCAATGTCCCACTTGGTGGAGTTTGAATCAGACGAAGGAACAACTGTATTGTTTTCTAAACTGAAGAAAGTATACTTTCCAACACCTACCGGCTGCCCATTGGAGAGTCCCACGATGGTATCTGCAACCAAATCTTTCACAACATTCGATGTAAGTGTGCTGTTGGTAACAGATGGATTGTTCTCTTTTTCACATGCAATGAAAAACAAAGAAGACACTAGCACAAAAGCAAAAAAAATTGACTTTTTCATGTTCACTGGTTTTATGATTAAAAATTAAATTGTATGTCCACATACCCTACCCTTCCAGGATTGCCTGGAAGATTCAGGATGTCTTTATAGTTGAATGCGTTGTCTATGCCTGCCATCAGTTTGATACTTTGTTTTATCTGAAAGCCAGCGCTGCAATTCAACTGCAAGTACCCTTTTGCAAATTCATCTTCCCGGTTGATCAAACCATTCCCATCCAGGTCCATCGTTCCCCATCTTCCTCTGTATATCATCCTTGCTGTTGCAAAAAATCCTTTTTCGTTTTCATAATAAAATTTAATGTTGCCGCTGTGCTTTGATCTGAAAGGGAGTCCACCGTAATCATTCAAAGCCATTCGGGTGACAAGACTGGTTGACTGATTTCGCTGAAATACCTTGCCCTGCCTGATTGCATCCAATACATCTTTGTCGGCTGTATATAAATATTGATATCCTGCCTGGATATGGAGTCCCTTGCTGAATTGTTTGGAGATGTTGATTTCAGCACCTTGTGTAAGTGCTCTCTTCAAATTGAAATAACTGTAAATCTGACCACCATTCTTTTTGAAAGCAATCACATCTGTCACGATCATATTGGAAAGGTCATTTCGAAAAAGATTGAGATTGAAATGAATTTTTTTAGGGTGGATATATTGAACCCCTATGTTGAGTCCACCAGAAGTTTCAGGTTTCAAGATTGAAAGCTTTGAGAACATATCAGTCTTCTGCTCCAACAACTGTGCATCAGACATTCGTTTGATTTCAGATGTAGCAACCTCTGTACCAAAAACGGAATAGGCACCAGCAGCCAGATTCGTGAAATTCAAATACAATTGTCTGAAATCGGGCGCTTTGAATCCCCTTCCATAGGATGCGTTGAACGTACATTGCTGATTGAACCTGTATTGAAAGGAGAGCTTGGGACTCAATACTGAAGCATATGCTTTATTGGCATCAAATCTGGCACCACCAATGATGGTGAATCGCTTATTGACAACCTGTTCATGTTGTGCAAAGAGGTAGGCAATTTGATTGTTGCGCATGGTGGATAAGCTGTCGTAACGATTGGAGCTTACCTGCTCTTTGATCAGTCCAGCACCAAATGTAAGTGTCGACAGTTGGGTTGGATGAATATCTGTTTGCTGTTCGATTCTCGCAAACAATTGATTGAACCTGTCGTTGTAGGAACCATAAGCATCTTTGACATCTAACTTTTGCAGCGCGTGAAATCCGGTGATGTACCCGCGCAGAACCGATTTGATTTTTTGATCTACTTGGTACTGCAGATAGGGTGTGATATTGTATTCCTGATTTTTTTCAAAGCCCTTCGACACAATGGTCGATCCCAGGTTTTGTACTGCAATGCTGTTGTCGATATGTGAATTGTTGAATCGAATACCAGTCCCGATTTTCCATCTTTCTGATATGCGTTGATTGACATTGAATTGATGAGCTGTTTTCCAAAAAGGCTCTACGGTTTTCTGAATGGCAAATGGCTTGAGACTGTATCCCTCTGACCTGTTGTAATTGGAGGCTAGTTGAATGTCTGTATTTTTATACCTGCGTGCGAAATTGATTGCTCCATCGATGGTTCCAAATCTGCCATAGCGCATGCTGGCATCTGTTGTATGTTGACCAGCTCGATCCGTGATGATGTTGACGACACCTCCCATTGCTTCCGAACCGTACAAACTGGATGACGGCCCCTTGATGATTTCAATCTTTCTGATGTTCCTGATGGTGATCCTCGACAAATCAAGCACTCCACCTGTTCTTCCAATCAGTGGCTCGCCATCCAAGAGTACCAGTGTGTATTCTGATGAGAGTCCCTGCATTTGAATGCCCTTCCCAAAATTGTCTGTGATTACCAAGCCTGTCTGTTCAGATAAAATATCATTCAGCCGCATTGAACCGCTCTGATACAGTGTTTTGGCATTGATCAGGGAAACCGGAATGGAGAGGTTTCCCATTGTTCTTGGAGTTCTGGTAGCAGTTACCACTACCTCATTCAATGTGTTGTTGAAGATGGAATCGCTCTTGACTTGAGAGATAAGTTGAAAGGGGAAAAACAGAAACAAGAAAATTGTACGCCACATGCCTGATGAATCGGGTGCGAAATTCAATCAGTACTGCGAAAAGATTTTCATGAAATTGTCACAAATCATCTTGCTGGATGATTTTTACAATTGAATGACAAATGAAATCATTTTACGAGCAATTCACAGGGCTTGAGTCCAGTGTGCTTTTTAAAAGCAGTAGAAAAATGGGAAATAGATGAGTACCCCAGCATGGCAGAAACTTCTGACACTGAGAGTCCCTTTTCGTACAACAAATACCTTGCATGCTCCATCCGCTGATCTTGGTAAAAGTCAAATATGGTGGTGCCAAACATCACTTTGAAACCTTTTTTCAGGTAGCATTCGTTGATCGCAACTTTTCTGCTCAATTCTTTGATGGTGATTGGATCGCCAATGTGTTGCAATAGAATTTCACGCGCATTGATGATTTTCTCCCGCTCCTCATGATAGGCGAGAAATTTACAGGCAGGAACTTCTTCTTCCTGCATCGTGTTCATTGATTCCAGTGTATACAACAGTAGAATCTGTGTTTGCGCATTGATGAAAATATTTTCAACTGCATCTGCGTATCGGTGGTTCAGGATGGAGTCGATTGTGTGACGGATTCTTCCGTTGATGAGAACAGGGCGACTGAAGCTGTGCTGATATTTGAATTTCAACAACGCATTCAATTCACTGTTTTTGTTTTCGGATTTGAGCAGGTTGTTCAGGTGCACAGGTTCGAAACGAAAATTCAACTCATCCATTGTGCCAGTCTGCTCAACACACTGTGCATTGGGATTCAATTTGCATTCCTCACAATTCACAACCGACTCACTGCAGTAGGTACGTCCCCCTACACAAAAGGAAAGTGAGAGAAATCGTTTCTCTTCATCAGGATCATAATGATAGGTAAGCGTACCTTGGTCGTTGACAGACATGGAGGAATCAACCTTTCGACGATGAATTTCCAGGTGCCAGGATCCCGGGATGTCCTTTCGCTTTGAAAATAAAAGGGGCAAGTCATCGAAACGTGACTTTTCAGCAATCAAAACCTCGGGAAATTGAGTTTTTTTGGTCATCCGGTAACAAAGATAAAGCCATATAACAACCGGCACTAAAAATGGATCAAAAAACCACGTTAAATATGTGGAAATCATCTTAAAAAACAGGTCATTTTTTACCCCTGAAATTGGTCCCCAACCCCCTTATTTTCAGTAAATTTGTTGACCTAAAAATTCTGCTGAAAAAATCAATTATGAGTACAGAAAATGAAGCGCAAATGGACCCCAACCAAAATGGTTACGGGGCGGATAGTATTCAGGTGCTGGAGGGACTAGAAGCGGTTCGCAAAAGACCCGCCATGTACATCGGTGACATCGGCGTAAAAGGTCTCCATCACCTTGTATATGAAGTAGTAGACAACTCAATCGATGAGGCATTGGCAGGATACTGCAACAACATCATTGTTTCTATCCATGCCGACAATTCCATTTCTGTACAGGACAATGGAAGGGGAATTCCAACTGGCATGCACCACAAAGAAAAAAGAAGTGCCTTGGAAGTGGTTATGACTGTATTGCATGCAGGTGGAAAGTTTGATAAGAATACCTACAAAGTTTCAGGGGGATTGCATGGAGTGGGTGTAAGTTGCGTGAATGCACTCAGCACCAAATTGCATGTGACTGTAAAAAGAGAGGGAAAGATTTTTGAACAAGAATACGAAAGAGGCGCTCCAAAATTTGCAGTAAGGGAAATTGGAAGCAGCGAGGAAACCGGCACGCTGGTCCACTTCTGGCCAGATACTACCATCTTCACCTCACAGGTATACAACAAAGATATTCTGGAAGGAAGGCTCCGTGAATTGGCTTACCTCAATAAAAAAATTCGCATCACGCTGCATGATTTAAGAGAAAAAAATGATGCCGGAAACTACTACCAACAGGAGTTTTATTCTGAAGGCGGTATCATCGAATTTGTTGAGATGCTTGATAAAAATGGAAAAAGAAATGCGCTGATTCCTTCGATCGTATACATGGAGGGACACGATGAAGCTTCCAATGTTGCAGTTGAAGTGGCGATGAACTACAATGATTCTTACAATGAGCATATTTTCTCTTACGTCAACAATATCAATACCATCGAAGGAGGTACACACGTATCTGGATTCAGGCGTGCGATCACTAGGGTGTTTCAGCAGTATGGAAAAAAGCAGGGACTGTTTGAGAAATCAAAAGTTGAAGTAGAGGGTGATGACTTCAGAGAAGGATTGAGTGCAATCATCTCTGTAAAGGTTCCAGAACCACAATTCGAGGGACAAACAAAGACCAAATTGGGAAACTCAGAGGTGATGGGAATTGTAGATGTAACCGTGTCACGCGTATTGGAAGCATATCTCGAGGAAAATCCACGCGATGCAAAAAACATCATCAGCAAAGTCATTCTCGCGGCACAGGCAAGAGCCGCTGCAAGAAAAGCCAGGGAACTGGTTCAACGCAAAACAGTGCTGTCAGGTGGTGGACTCCCAGGAAAATTATCAGACTGCTCTGAAAGAAGTCCTGAAAAATGCGAACTCTTCCTGGTTGAGGGTGACTCTGCAGGTGGAACAGCAAAACAAGGAAGAGACAGGAATTTTCAAGCCATTCTTCCGCTCAGGGGTAAAATCCTGAACGTTGAAAAAGCAATGGAGCACAAGATTTACGACAACGAAGAGATCAGAAACATGTTCACGGCACTGGGAGTGAAGATTGGAACTCCCGAAGACCCGAAAGCATTGGATCTTTCAAAGCTGAGATACCACAAGCTCATAATCATGACAGATGCTGACGTAGATGGTAGTCACATTGCAACGCTGATTCTTACCTTCCTCTTCAGGTACATGAAGGAAATGGTTGAGCAAGGTTATGTATACATTGCACAGCCGCCTCTTTATCTAGTAAAGAAAGGAAAGGAACAGTTTTATGCATGGAATGAAGAACAACGCCGTGCGTATGTTGAGCGATTGGGCGGAGGTAAAGAAGACAGTGTAAATGTGCAGCGATACAAGGGATTGGGAGAGATGAATGCCAGTCAATTGTGGGACACCACCATGAATCCGGAAACAAGAACCCTTCGTCAAGTGAGTATTGAAAGTGCCGCAGAAGCAGACAGGGTGTTCAGCATGTTGATGGGAGATGAAGTGGGACCAAGAAGAGAATTCATTGAATCACACGCCAAATATGCAAAATTGGATATTTAGTGTATATTTAGTCAACCATAAATTAAATCGCCATGTCAAACCCAAATGCAATTACTGCCTACAACGTAAAAACAAAAGAAAAAAATGTACCCATGCAGGATGCTGTTGTCAGCAAAACGGAAAGAGGTGGTTACATTGCAAAAGGCCATGATGGCAAGGGAAACAAGCTCACATCTTTGTTAAGTGAGGCCAAAGCCCTGGCAGCCATCAAAGCCGGAACAGCAAAACAAGGTTGGTAATTCATCCAAAAGCTATACAAAAAGGCAGGTCAGTACCTGCCTTTTTTATTTTACTCCGAAATTATTTTTTCGCAACCATTGTGTTGCTTTTTCTCTTTGATCACCCTGCAATATAATTTCTCCATCTTTTGCAGAACCTCCTGTCCCACAATGGTTCTTTAATTTCTTACCCAATTCTTCTAGATCCATCTCTTTTCCAATATACCCCAATACAACCGTTACGGTTTTACCTGCGCGGTGTTTGGTCTCCAATATTACCCTTAGCCGCTGTTCAGAGGGTGAAAGCGTAACAACCTCCTCTCCTTCTTCATTCATTTGGAAATGAGGATCTGTGCTGTAAACAAATGCAGACCCAGACTTGTTTTTCTTAGACATATGCTGATGCTTATAACAGTTTGATAAAATGAATATACATGTAAATAAAGTAAATTTGAGGTATGAAAAACAGAAAATGCATTCTTGTAATCATGGATGGGTGGGGAAAAGGTAAAGTTGCTTCAAGCGATGCCATTCAACATGCACATGTCCCCTTCGTTCAATCACTCTATAATACTTATCCAAACACCACTCTTGTAACCTGCGGAGAATTGGTTGGACTTCCTGAAGGACAAATGGGGAACAGTGAAGTAGGGCACTTGAACCTGGGCGCAGGCAGAATAGTTTACCAAGAGCTGCAGAGAATCAATGTCGCAATCAAAAACTGCACCTTTCAAAAAAATGAAGTGTTGCTCTCTGCGATACAATACGCAAAGAAAAATAATAGAAAATTACATCTACTCGGACTCGTAAGTGATGGAGGGGTGCACTCACATACTTCACATCTAAAGGCTATCACAGATGTTTGTAAAAGCGAGGGACTCACCAATGTTTTCATACATGCCTTCACAGATGGCAGAGACACTGATCCAAAGAGCGGCCTGGGTTTTGTAAAGGATCTTGAAAACCATCTTGTACAATCAACAGGTAAAATTGCAACTGTCATCGGAAGATATTTTGCAATGGACCGTGATAAAAGATGGGAAAGAGTAAAGCTTGCATATGATGCAATGGTAAAAGGAGTTGGAGAAAAAGCTAGTACTGCCTCAAATGCCATTCAGCATGCGTATTCGGAGAACATCACCGATGAATTCATTAAACCAATTATCATTACAGACGACAACAATCAACCCCTTGCAACCATTCAAGAGGGAGATGCAGTGATATGTTTCAATTTCAGAACTGACAGATGCAGAGAAATTACTGAAGTCCTTACTCAAAAAGACTTCCAAGAATTCAATATGCACAAGCTGAGTCTCGAGTTCACTACAATGACAGAATACGACAGCACATTTAAACATGTTCATGTTATATTCAATAACGACAACCTGACCCATACACTTGGAGAGGTATTGGAGCAACACGGTAAAACACAAATTAGAATTGCAGAAACAGAAAAATATCCGCACGTTACATTCTTTTTCAGCGGAGGAAGAGAAGTACCCTTTGAGGGAGAGAGAAGGATCATGGCTGCCTCACCAAAAGTAGCAACCTATGATTTACAACCCGAAATGAGCGCGATTGAATTAACCGATAAAATTATTCCCGAAATTCAAAACCAATCAACTGATTTTATCTGCCTAAATTATGCCAATGCGGATATGGTGGGACATACAGGAGTCTGGCAGGCTGTAGTAAAAGCAGTTGAAACAGTTGACCAATGCGTGAAAAGAGTTGTGGAGGCTGCACTTGAAAATGGGTATACAGTATTCCTTACTGCAGATCATGGAAATGCAGACTATATGAAAAATGAAGATGGCAGTCCAAATACTGCACACAGTTTAAATCCTGTACCTCTTTTCATCATTGACAAAGAATGGAAAGGAGAAATAAAATCAGGTAAATTAGGCGATATTGCTCCAACCATCCTTGGTTTCATGAACCTGCCAATTCCTTCTGAAATGACGGGTGAAGTATTGGCAAAACATGCATAAGCTCAGAACATACATCAGTATTCTCTTGATATGCCTGATTGGGTTGCCCTCAATCATTTCAATGATATCTGGAACATATACTCAATGGGTGAAATTTGAGATGAAGGAAAAATTGGAAACAGACCATCTCGAAAAAATTATACTGAATGCCAATGAAGTAGTTTGGTATGAAAAGGATCATGAAATCATTGTCAATGGATCACTTTTTGATGTGAAGGCATTTGCCAAACAGGGTGATTCAATCATATTTGAAGGAATATTTGATCAAGCTGAAACACAGCTTTCAATATTGTCGGAAAATTTAATCAATACGTCAACAAACCATCAGCACCTCGCCCAGATCGGCGCCTATTTCCATCAACTCCTTTTTATTCAAACCGTTTCATCGATAGATATCAATGTTGTTGTCGAGCCATTAAAACATCAGAGCCATTTTATATCAATGTACCGGTTTTACTATGCGCCTGTAGCCACTCCGCCACCTGACAGCAGTTTTAGTTGAACAACATTTTCATAAACTGCTAAAAAAATTAAATGAAACGAAAGTTTTGCGCAATGCTCATAGTGGCATTGTATGGTTCTGTATATACACATGGACAGTCTTCCAAAGACAGCATCCCATTGACAAGAGAATTGGATGAAGTTGTAATCTCGGGTAGCAAATTTGCCGAAAAAAAGAAGAACATTGTTCAACGCATTGATATCATTCATGCAAAAACAATAACTAAAAATAATGCTCAAAACATGGGTGACTTGCTTGCATCCACTGGCAATGTATTTGTTCAGAAAAGTCAACAAGGCGGCAGCAGTCCGGTGATAAGAGGATTCGAAGCCAGCAGGGTTTTGCTGATTGTCGACGGTGTACGCATGAACAATTTAATCTACCGTTCCGGTCATCTGCAAAACGTGATAACTGTTGATCAAAATATGCTTGAGCGAATTGAAATTTTAAATGGGCCTGCTTCTACCTTGTATGGCAGTGATGCATTGGGCGGAGCCGTGCACATGATATCAAAAAAGCCCTTACTGGCTAATGATTCAGCTAAGTCCATTCTTAAAGCAAATGCATTTGCAAGGTATTCTTCTGCCAACAATGAACAAACGGTTCATGCAGATATTAATGTGGGCGGAAAGAAATGGGGATCCCTCTCCAGCTTTACTTACAGTGACTTTGGAGATGTGAGAATTGGCTCCAACGATAAAAAGGGATTTGAGAATTTTGGTACCCGGCCTTTTTACATAGAACCATATAGCAAAGAAAAACCTTATGATACCATCGTGAAAAATACCAATGACCGTATTCAAAAATTTACAGGATACAAGCAATTTGATTTCACACAGAAACTCTTATTCCAACCCAATGAATCCATTCATCATATATTGAATTTCCAACTTTCCACTTCCTCAGACGTACCGAGATATGACAGATTGCAGGATCTGAAAAGTGGAATATTGAGATTCGCATCGTGGTATTACGGTCCCCAAGAAAGAAAGCTGATCTCCTACCAGCTCAATATCAAAAGCAAAAAAGGTCCCTTTGATGAATACAGGGCAACTGCAAGCTATCAGGATATTGAAGAAAGCAGAATAACCAGGGAATTCAAAAGGTATGACAGATTGGATGCAAGAATTGAGCGCGTTAAAGTAGCTGGATTGATCTTAGACGCAGTTAAGAAATTTAACAAAGATGAGATCACAACCGGCATAGACTTACAAGCCAATGATTTGTCATCTACTGCCAACAGAAAAAATATCATCACAAATGAAATCACAAAACTGGACACTAGATACCCCAATGGAAAAAACAAGATGAATTATGCAGCTCTTTACATGCAGCATATTCATAAATTTATTCCCAATAAACTGATCTTGAACGAGGGTCTACGGTTTCAGTTTGTATCATTGAGATCGAATATCATTGATAACTCATTTTTCATGCTTCCTGTTACAGAGGCTCGTCAGGACAATTCCTCTCTCACGGGAAATATTGGGATTGCATACCATCCTTCCATGAAGACTTCTCTGAAATTGGGATATGCAAGTGGATTTAGGGCTCCCAATATTGATGACCTCAGTAAAATTTTTGAATCCAATACTGCAGCAAAGCAAGTGGTAATCCCCAATACAAATATCAAGCCAGAGTATACCAACAGCCTGGATCTAACGTTCAATCAACGCATTTCGAGGTTTGCAGTGATAGAAGGATCCATTTTTTACACGCAATTTTCAAATGCAATTGTTAAAGCTCCTTTTCAATTGAATGGTCAGGATTCGATCAATTACAATGGCATCAGAGTTGGCGTCATGGCAAATCAAAATGTAAACAAAGCGAACATCTTGGGTGCCAATCTTATGTTATCGATTCAATTCAACAAGCAACTTTCATTTATGAGCAGTTTCAACACCATCAAAGGTTCATTCAAGCTGAACAACAATATTGCCTCTTCGGTGTATGAGCTGCAATCAAACAATACTTATGCACTGGTAAAAAGAAATGTCAGCAGCAAACCCTTGGACCATATACCACCCAATTATGGAAAAGTTTCGATTCAATATGAGTCCAAACAATTGTTTGCAGAGTTTTTTATGATGTACAACGGATGGAAGAAACTGGATCAATACAATCCGGATGGAGAAGACAATGCGCAGTATGCCACATCAATGGGGACTCCTTCTTGGCAAACCATCAATCTTCGGGCTGCATACGATATCAATCCTAGATTAAAAATTCAATTTGCTTTGGAAAATATGCTGGATGTCAATTACCGGTTTTTTGCATCTGGATTTTCAGCACCCGGCAGAAATGCGACCATAAGCCTGAGAAGCTCTCTGTAAATCAATATTTTATACCATTTTAATTTTTCATCAACTCTTTGGTGAAGAGATTTTGGGAAAAAGTCTTACATTCAAGACAGGAACTTTTCAAGGGTATGACTGAAGAAATACTGATTCTAGGCTGCCAACAAAAAAATCCACAAGCACAGCAGGAATTGTACCAACGTTACAGTCCAAAGATGCTGTCAGTTTGTTATCGTTATGCGAAGTCGAGAGAGGACGCAGAGGATATGCTGCAGGAAGGTTTCATCAAAGTATTTACCCAAATCACACAATTTGAGCAAAGAGGGTCACTGGAAGGCTGGATTCTAAGAACGATTGTCCACACATGCATCAATCATTTAAAAAAGTATAAGAAATTTAGCGAGCATGTAGATTTGATGCACGCCGAAACGTTGATGAGCAATGAGGAATACCTACCGGGTATGTTGCAGGCAAAACAGATCATTGAGTGCATCAGACAACTTCCAATAGGCTACAGAACCGTATTGAATTTATTCGCATTGGAAGGTTATTCTCATCGTGAAATTGGGAAACTGCTGGATATTGAAGAAAGCACCAGCAGGTCACAATATACAAGAGCAAAAATATTGCTGGAAGATATTCTCATTAAAAAGAATATCATGCAGCAAAAAAAAGAAAAGAACAAATGGCTGATTCCTGTCAATGGATAGTTGATTTGTGAATTGAAAATAGATGTGTTAATGAGACGATTTGAAACAGACGAATTGGAGGAGTTGCTGAGGAGAAAAACTGATCAGTACTTGATGTACCCTTCTGAAAGGGTATGGAAGAATATTGAAAAAAATATTCAGCCAAGCCAAACACTGACCATTGCTTCAGCTGTGCTCCTATTCCTTTTGGGTGCCAGTCTCTCTGTACTTTTCAATGAGCAAAAGTTATCAAAATACAATCCCCCATCCGGACAACTGGCTTTTCAGTTATCAGAAAACAAATGGGAATCCTCGCTGCCGCCTGTAACAATCCTTGCTGAATCCAGAAAAAACAACAGCGAGAACTATTATGAGCAATACAGATTTGAAAAAGCTGTTGTGTTGCCACAAACAGATGCTTCTGAAAGTATTGAAAACCCGCTTCGGCTTCCAATATTTACACCCATTTCCACAGAAAGAAAATGGATGAATCCAACTACCTCACTGCCTAAAAACAAACGCCTGGGCATTTTGGAAAGCATTACCAATGTATTTGATAAAGCCAAACAAATCAGCAAGGAAGCAAAATGGCAATTCTATTTCAGTCCCAACATGGGATATAGAACCCTACGCGGAAGCTCATCTAGCTCCAACTACCTGTACAATTCATATGCCTTCAACACAACATCATTGTTTGCCAACAATGTGAAGGATGCTGTCATCCACAAACCGGGCATTGGATTTGAAGCTGGTGCTTCACTCAATTACCCCATTACCAATAACCTGACAGTCAAGGCTGGACTCCAGGCCAATTACCAACAATATGAAATTTTGGCATCAAGGGGATTCCCTGAAATTGCCACTTACGGCGTGAACAATGCTGGATTTTCAAGGCAACCCATCAATGCCGTCTCAAACTATATCAATGGAAACAGCTATACCTCGTCTGTTACGCTTCACAATGAAAGATTCATGATTTCAATACCAGTTGGACTCGATTACAAACTATTTGGCAATAAAATGTTGAACTTCTCAATTGCATCAACCATTCAGCCAACCTATGTATTGAACAGCTCAGCCTACCTGATCTCCACCAACTTGAGAAACTATGCCAAAGCACCCAACTTGAACAGGAGATGGAATATCAATACAGGCATGGAAGCAAATGTAAATTTTCAAAAAGGAAGCTACAGATGGAGCGTGGGTCCACAATTTAGATATCAATTGCTGCATAGTTTCACTGATAGATATCCCATCAAAGAAAACCTGTATGACATCGGTGTCAGGGTAGGTATCATGAAAACTTTTTGATTCCCCTCTGGGTTCCCCTAAGGCATTAACTTTGCACCCAACCTAAGCATTGGACAAGCAATCATTTATATCGATACAATCTACCCTGCCGAACGAACCAGGCATATACAAATACTATGGTTCCAATGGCAAACTGATATATATAGGGAAGGCAAAGCAAATCAGAAAAAGAGTCAGCTCGTATTTTACATCCAAGGACCAATCACTTAAAACCAAAGAGCTGGTCAAACAGATCAAGAAAATAGATTTCACAATCGTTCCCTCGGAGCACGATGCACTGCTGCTTGAAAATGCACTGATCAAACAATTCAAGCCCCGATTCAACATCGAATTAAAAGACGACAAAACCTATCCCTTCATTGTAATCAAAAACGAACCTTTCCCAAGGGTATTTCTGACCAGAAGAAAGATCAATGATGGATCGCTTTATTTTGGACCATATACTTCAATCCATGCGGTTCGCGATTTATTAGAATTGATCAAGCAAACGATTCCACTTAGAAACTGTCACCTGAACCTTTCTCAACATGCCATTCAGAAGAAGAAGTACAAGGTATGTCTGGAATATCATCTCGGCAATTGCAAGGCACCCTGTGTTTCAAATCAATCAACGGATGAATACAACAATGGAATAGAACAGGTAAAACACCTGCTCAGAGGAAATCTAACCAGCATCATCCATGAGTATAAAAAAATACAAAAAGAACTCATCGAAGAACTCGCCTTTGAAAAAGCATCCCTGATCCAACATAAAATAAATGCCCTTCAGCAATACAAGTCCAAATCAACCGTTGTGAGTCCTAAGTTTGGCAACATGGATGTATTTGCCTATGCTACAGAGGAGGATATAGTCATCATCAGTTTTCTTGTTGTAAGAAATGGTACCATCGTAAACTCAGGAACAAATACTTTCAGAAACAAAGCAGATGATTCGATAGAAGACATTCTTTCTCAGGGAATTTTACATGTTCAGGATACCCAACAAGATATTTCTACAACAATTGTATTGCCCATACCTCTTGAATTTGGATTTGAAACCTTTGATCTGATTGTTCCAAAATCAGGCGAGAAGAAAAAACTGCTTGAACTTGCCCAGACAAATGCGACATACCGGATTGCAGAAGTCAAAAAAAGGAAAATGCTGCATTTATCGGAGGAACAAACCGACAAACAGGCTTTACTTGAAAAAACAAAGACAGCGCTTTCCCTCAATGGATTGCCATTGCACATTGAATGCTTTGACAATTCAAATTTCCATGGACAATACCCCATTTCTGCTATGGTATGTTTCAAAGAGGGTATTCCAAGCAAGAAAGACTACAGGTTTTATCATGTAAAAACAGTGAAAGGGATCAATGATTTTGCCACTATGAAAGAGGCAGTACTCAGAAGATACAGTTCACTGTTGAGAGATGCCTCACCATTGCCAGAGCTGGTAATTATAGATGGAGGAAAAGGACAACTCAATGCGGCTGTGGAGGCCATACATGAACTTGGGTTGCAGGGGAAAATGACATTGATTGGACTCGCAAAAAATATTGAAGAGATATTTTTTTACGGGGACAAAGAATCACTCAAGCTTCCATACAACAGCGAAGTACTGATGTTCATCCGTTCTATCAGAGATGAAGTACACAAATTCGGAATCAATCAACACAGAAGAACCAGGAGCAAGGGAACCTTTAAAAATCAGCTGCTGGATATTGAGGGTATCGGACCAAAAACAGCTGAAGAGCTATTGATTCATTTCAAATCTGTCAAAAATATCAGCGAAGCAAGCAAAGAAGAGCTGACAAAAATCATTGGAGCGAAAAAAGCCCAGATCGTGCAAGATTTCCTAAAAAAATAAAAGGCCGATTGAATCGGCCTTTCAAAACAAGTGATCAATTAATTAATAAGACCAGAGGTCCTGCTCAAAATTGAATATTTTATTCTTGATGTTCTCTCCTTCCAAGAGCTGTAAAATATTGTCTTTGATATACTGCTTGATGAAGAGATCATAAGGATTGTCAATGCTTGCCTTGACGATTTTGCTGTCGAAATACCTGCTTTCAAACAATTCCTCCCAACTCATTCTGCCACCGAAATTCTTGGTATTGTACACATCATACTTTGCCAAGATTCCGCGTAAATCAGGGTAATAAATCCAAAACATAGGAGACTCACCCAGCAGGTTTCCAGATTCATCCAAATACGTTTTCATGGGTGCAATGCCAAGAATTCTAACGAACATCCTGGATGATTCTTTGTCAAAAACCCACTCTTCCTTGATGCGGTATTTAATAATATCATCTGGATTAAAATCCCTGCACACGAGAGAATCTTTGAAAACACCTTTTGTTCCATCGGGGTCTTTTGTCCAATCAATCACTTGGACGGAGTCACATTTACCTGTGATCAATTCACCCACTCTGATGATGGGCATGGGAGTTGTGAAACGATCGTCGACATTGGCATCAAAAGCAGTAACATCGCCATTTTTGATTGCACGAAAAACTATATTGATGAAACGCTGATTGCCATTGTCATCCTCGGCCTTGTATCTAAAGGGAAGATTCATCTTTTCTCTGATATCAATTTCTCTCCACACCTTGTGGCGGTACCATGCATCATCTTCTCTGATATGCTCATAGGCCAATGGTGTTCTGGTTTTCACAAGATTTCTTTCAATTGAAGCATCTGTTCTCAATGAAACTTTTATGGAATCAAAAGCAAATGGATCTTTTACTTGAACTGGCGTTGAAACAGGCTTTATTGTATCTGCTGCAGGAGGAGGATCAGCAATAGCAGCATCAGCTACTTGAACCGGCGCAGTATTTGTTTTGGTTGCTGCAGGTTTCTTTTTCGCTGCAGTCGCCTGCGGTTTTTTTGCAACAGTCTTTTTTGCCTGCGCGTAGATGACTGAGTCAAACATTGATCCCAATGCAACAAAGAACAATATTGAACAGAGCAGTTTTTTCATGATATCTTTTTTATCAAGTTTCTTTCTATTTCAAATTATATGATAGTCCAGAAGGCAGCACCCTGGTTCTTCCATCGGGACCTTTCACATTGATATCAGTGATGGCCACCAACGAGCCGGGCTTCAATCGACTGATCAATGAAGCAGCAGCACCAGTCCATCTAGGTCCCTTGTTGTCAACCGGAGCATAATCTGGAATGTCTGAACTGAGTGCACCAATCCTGTAGCTAACGACTTCGAATGGTGCATCAAATTCTGAATCTTCTAACTTGGCAATGATTCCACCCATGGCCTTGAATGAAGCCGAAGGAACCGTTCCAGGTCTCAAATTACCAACATAGGCAGTTGGGTTGGGAAGTTGCTTCACGCGGAAACCAACTTTGCCAACAGATTTTCCATCAACCAATATGGTAACTGTTTGATCGCCGTATGAGCCAGCAGCTGGCCTAACGATGTATTTGCTTCCGCCTGCCTTTGTGATTGTTCCAGCTGAAAATTGTGCTGAAACTTTTTCACTTCCTGCACCTGCTGTTACGGTGAGTGGGTTATCAACTCCGATGTACATGACATTCATTTTATCCGCAGAAGCTGCAACTCCAGATGGCACACCCACTGTATAATTCACTTTCTTAGAAACAGTCCTGTTCTCACCTGTATTGGGATCAATGAAACTCACGTTCACATTCATAGATTTGGTTCCGGCCGCACCAACTGTAAACTTAGATTCAGCAACACCACTTGCATTGACCGAAATGGATCTCCCATCAATTGTCACAACTGGTTTTACATTGGAATTGAATGCACCGAGTCCGGCTGTAACTATCATTTCTTCTCCAGGCATCAAATAGTTTGAGCTGGTTCCAACCAGCGGCTCAAATTTATCCAGCACGAGCTTGACAGAACCTACCTGATTTGCACAAAATGCAGCAGCAATGTTTTCAGAATTTTTTACATCATTCTGAAACTTGCTTAAGATAGTAAGTGCGGCAATGGTTGGGGTCATATGAAAATAACTGTTTACCCAATCAGTTACCTTGTCACCCGTCAAAGTATTTCCAGCATTTGATTTTGGAATATCCAGGCTCAATGGCAGCTTGGATCCAACTTGCTTTGCCATGTCATTGTCGATAGCCAATAATTTTACTTTGAATTCGCCCAATGCCTGATACAATTGTTGTCCATTTCCATTGTTGGTAAAATACCTTGTTGGCGCCTCAATATCATCCTCCTTGAATTCACCTGTTGATTTATCCAAATCTGATTCTTCTTTTAATCCGTGCTTATATGTTTCAATTTTATTATACAGCTCATCGGCCAAGATCCTGATCTGATCAGCCTTGGGTTTCCAGATGGCTGCCTTATCGGATGTTTTGGGATCTTTGAGCATTTCCTCAAAATTGGAATAGATTGATTTATTCGATTCATTCAGTACTGTGTTGGATCCGCTCAGACTGAATTCAACAACTTTGAATGCATTTAAAATTTCAGCAGACACGTTTAAGGCAAGAAGGGCAGTCAACACCAAATACATGATGTTGATCATTTTCTGCCGGGGATCCTTTGGTAGTGCCATATGGTAAGTTGAATAATTCTTGAATGATTGATTGGATTATCCACGGTTTTGCATTGCTGACAACATGTTTCCATAAATGCTGTTCAAGCTGCTCAGGTTTTTTGCAAGCAATGAAATCTGCTCCTGGGTTTTCTTTGCATCACCAGCACCGTCAGTAAGCGATTGACTAGCCTTGGCAAGGTTTTCATAGAACGCACCCATCATCTTTAAATGATTGGTCATGTCACTGATTTCTGATTCGTAGACTTTATTGAGTGATGCAAGATTTTTATTCAACACAGACATCTGCTCATGGAAAGCCTTTGAACTGTCTGCTGCTGCATTGAATTGCTGGAGAGACTGAGCAGTAGTTGCATACGCGTCTTTCAATCCTACCAATGCGTTGGAAGCCTCATTGGTTTTTTGGGTGAAATTGGTAGAAGCTGCAGCCATGTCTCCTACTGAAGCAATACCGGCAACAGTGGTATTCAGCTTTGTAAAACTTTCGTTGAGTTTTTTCAGTTGCTCTGGATTGATTTCTTTCTCGATCAATTTTTTAATTTCGTCGTTCGCAGGACTGCTATCAGCATTTTTCTTCAATGCCTCAGCAACTTCAGCCATTTCATTTCCTGCAGGTGGAAGAAATGCATACAATAGAAAAATAGCCGCTTCGGTAAGCAACCCAACAGTCAGCATAAAATCAGCAAACGATTTGTGGAGGAGTTTAGCCCATGCGCCAAAGATTACAACCGCCGCACCTACGCTGACAATCGTATTTACTGTTTTTTCTAGTTTTTTTGATTGAAGAGCCATGAATGGGATTTTAAAATGTTTGAATTATTTCTTAGCCATTGGCGGAAGATCAATCACACAACGGAAACCAATGTATGACTTCGCAGTGTCTTGATATTCGTAAGCCCGGGTACTGTTTTGAAGAAAATAGCCGATGTCTTTCCAACTTCCACCTCTGACAACTTTTCGCTTCATGCGGGGTGGATCTGACTCAAGAGCATTGTAACGAATATCTGGATTCATATCGTTCTGAAAGTTATAAGCACCTTCGTAATACAAGGAAGATGTCCACTCAGCAACATTTCCTGCCATGTTGTAGAGTCCAAAGTCGTTGGGCCAATATGCATCTGCTCTTACTGTGTAAAGTCCTCCATCTTCAGGATAATTTCCCCTTCCAGGTTTGAAGTTTGCCAATAGACAGCCTTTTTTATTTCTGAGATAAGGACCGCCCCATGGGTAAGGCACCTGTGAACGTCCGCCTCTTGCTGCATATTCCCATTGCGCTTCGGTCGGTAATCTGAAGTCTGACTCTTGTATACGACCTTTTGATTCGAGAAATGAATTCAAATATTGTGAGCGCCATGCACAAAATGCATTGGCTTGTTTCCATGTAACTCCCACGACAGGGTAGTTTCCATAAGCAGGATGAGAAAAATATTTCTTGGCATAAGGTTCGTTGTAAGAATAGCTGAAATCACGGATCCAAACCAGTGTATCGGGATAGATCGGCGTGCTATCCCTTATGATAAAACTGCCTCTTGGCATGCTTGCATTTTCGCGTTTTGCAGCCTCTTTAAAATCAAACGTCTCAACCCTGTATTGTAATTTTCTTACATCGAACTCCTTTTTGCCATTGATTCGGTTGTCCGGAGTAATGATGAGCGCACTGAGCTGTTCTTGCATCTTTGGGTCACTCCATTTGATGGTTCTCACTTTGGCCCAGTCAATAAAACTTGAACCATCTGGAGTCTGCTTGGTATAGTTCAGCACAGTTGCTGCAATAGAATCTCTAACCCATAAAACGAATTGGCGATACTCGTTGTTGGTAATTTCGGTTGCATCCATCCAAAAATCATTCATTGAAACCTGCTTGTTTTTGGACGTATATGAAGCGCTGATGTCTTCATCTGAGGGTCCCATGTGAAACGTACCAGCAGGGATATAAACCATCCCATAAGGTCTGGGGAAAATATATTTTCCACCAACTTCAGCACCCTTCATTTGACCATCGGTGACAGCTGTTTTTTTTGATTTCGTCAGGTTGCCGCAACCAGTCATGACCACCAGCATGATCAAACAGGTGGAAAAATGAAGCAAAATGCCTTTCATCTTGATTTCCAATTTAGTAAGCATATCGACAAATATATACCAATTTACAGTATGTAATTTTAACGTATTCAGTTAATAATGAAAATTTTAACAAGCCGAAAACATCCGAACAAGTCCTGGATCAAACGGAGTTTTTGGCACATTATTGCCTTATGAGGGAGTGGATTTTGTTAACAAAAGCTTAATAGCATCAGCAGCAGTATCAACTGGAGCCTGACATGAATAGTCGCGGCAAACATAAAACTGCGTTTGTTCCAGAATCGGTCTATTGATGAGCAGGGGAATTTGATCATTGGTTTCCTGCCCGATTACAACAATCTTATTGGGTAAAAACGGAAGGAATATATCACGGGAAGCAGACAAAGCATCCTGGCCTACTACAGCCAACTCCCCAATTCCTTGATTCAGTTCCAATAATACAGTACCCCATTTTCCAAAGGAGGTAGGATATTTAATGATGAGCGACTCCACTCCTTTGATCATGCTCAAGGCCCTTCTTTTCCAGGTGGATTGATCAAAAATAATTCCCAATCGAACCAGGTTCCATGCCATGATGCTGTTTCCACTGGGAACAGCTCCATCATATAAATCAACCTTTCTCACCAATACTTCTTGGTGGTGATTTGGACTGAAATAAAAATACACGCCTTGTTCATCGCTGAAATGATCAATCACATATTGAGTGATGTCAAAAGCGAGTTGGAGATCCTTCAATGAACCTGTTGATTCATGCAACAGGATCAATGCTTGTATCAGGTAAGCTAAATCGTCGAGAAATGCAGGAAATCTGGCAACATTGTTCTTGAAAGTATGTTTCCAATGCCGATCATGCTGATCATACAATGAACCGTGCAGGAATGATATATTTTTTTCTGCTAGGTCCTTCCAATCTGATTGTTGAAAGACTTTTGCTGCCTGGAGCAAAGCAGATGATAGCAGGGCATTCCAACCTAAAATGATCTTGTCATCCAATCCGGGTCTGATCCGATGGGACCTTGCTTTTAGCAATTGCTGCTTGGCGTTTGAAATCATTGCATGGGCTTCTTCTACGGAGAGTTGGTGTTTTTTTGACCAATCAGCTACTGAAATGTTGGTAAATAAAATATTGACATGTTCCCAATTTCCAGATGAGTTTACACTGAAATAATCTCCCAAGATGTCTGCATGCGCTCCCACTGTTGCGTCAAATTCATCCTTGTTCCACACATAAAATTTTCCCTCCACTCCTTCACTGTCAGCGTCCAATGCCGCATAAAATCCACCGCTTGGATCAAGCATTTCGCGTTTCAAAAACTCAACTGTCTCCTCCACTGTCTGCCTGATTTCATTGTCATGGGTCAATTGAAATGCCTCGGTTAGTGCCATGAGCAATAAAGCATTGTCATATGCCATTTTCTCAAAATGAGGAACCTTCCATTGTCCATCTGTTGAGTACCTGCAAAATCCACCTCCTGCATGATCATAGATACCGCCCTGCATCATCTTTTTCAAACTCAAAATGGCATGTTCAAGCGCATCATAGTTGTTAAAAAAATGATGCTGTCTCAGTAAACATTGGATGGAAAAAGTTTGGGGGAATTTGGGTGCATGTCCGAATCCTCCATCCACTTTATCAGCCGATGCCATGAGCTGAAGAAAAATTTTTTCTGTTTGAAGGGAAGTAAACATTTCACTTGCAGTGTTGTCAAGACTGAAAGTATGATTGATGGGCACAAGGTTGGCTTTCTGTAAATGTTCCAGCAAATGATTGGCCTGTGTTTCAATTTCTGCCCTTCGCTGCAAAAAAGCATCGTGCAACTGCACCAGCAACTCTTTCCATGAAATGCGCTGAGGAATGGACTGTGGGGGAAAATAAGTGCCGCCATAAAATGGTTTTCCATCTGGAGTCAAAAACATGTTCAAAGGCCATCCTCCCTGTCCGGAGATCGCCTGCAAGGCATCCATGAAAAAATGATCCAGGTCGGGCCGCTCCTCTCTATCTACTTTGATGCAAACAAAATATTTATTCATCAACAATGCAGTGGATGCATCCTCAAAGCTCTCTTTTTCCATGACATGACACCAGTGACATGCTGAATAACCAATGCTCACCAGTATGAGCTTGTCTTCCTCTTTGGCTTTTTTCAATGCTTCATCAGCCCATGGGTACCAATCGACGGGATTGTATGCGTGTTGCAGAAGATAGGGACTGGTTTCGTTGACCAACCTGTTGGGAGCATTCATAAAAAAAAGAACCCCGAAAACTCGGGGATTTGATTATTTCGATCCGCTGGATTCTTTCAAAAACTTTTCAAGAGCAGCAACCATGGAAGGGACTTGCGGCTCTGGGGCCTTGACCTGAAGATTCAAACCAGCATCTTCAATGGATTTGGAAGTATTGTTGCCAAATGCTCCGAGCAATGTGCCGTTTTGATGAAAGTCAGGAAAATTTTCCAAGAGACTTTTTACACCACTTGGAGTAAAAAAACAAACCATGTCAAAATCATGGATGGCGATTTTTGATTTTACATCACTGCTGATGGTACGGTACATGTAGGGAGTTGCGTATTCGCAATTGTGTGACTTCAGCCAACTGACAATTTCATTGTCCTGTTGATTCTCAGAGCAAGGATACATGAATTTTTCATTCTCCTTATGCTTGTTGATCACATCAAACAAACCCTTGTTGGTACCATCGGCGCTGTAAAATACCTTGCGTTTTCTGTATAGAATAAACTTTTGAAGATAGAGCGCTACAGCCTCGCTGATGCAGAAATATTTTGTATCCTGTGATACAACTATTTTCATCTCTTCACAAATACGGAAGAAATGATCTATGGCATTTTTACTGGTTAAGATGATCGCAGAATAATTGCCAATTTCAACCTTTTGCTTTCTGAATTCCTTGCATGGTATCCCCTCCAGCTGAATGAACGGCAGGAAGTCCATTTGCACATTGTACTTGCTTGCAATGTCGAAATAAGGTGATTTGGGAGATTCTGGCTTGGGCTGGGTAATGAGGATTTTTTTCACGGCTTTCTTTCCGCCGGTTACTGATTTCTTTCCGTTTTTTGTCATACCCACGATCAAATAATGCACAAATTTACAAAAAAATCAAAGCTGACGCATATCTCGGTGAACTCTTAACCAAAATTTTTACGGTCTGTGGAAATCTTTTTTAATAAAATTAAACAGGAAAAGATGTTATGTTGACCGATGCTAGAGCGCGCCACCGGTCAGAAGGAATATGGACTGGGATGCAAACTTGATCAGCATGGCTGTTGGTAAAATTTCAACCGAAATGAATGCAACGAGAATATTGAACATTCCAGCCTTGGTTTGCAAACTAAAAATTCGAAAAGCATTTAAAATGCGAATGAGAAAGAGAATGCCGACTATATATAATACCAGGTTGAATATGTTTCCATAGCTGCTCTTCCCACTAAAGGCCATGATAAATGAGGCAACCAGCATGACTACGCCAACTATTTTATTGTTGAGGAAAACAACAAAACTGTATTGCTCAAAAACCTCTCTTTGCCTGAACATCCATCCCAAAAACTGCAGAAAAAAATACTTGAAAAAATATACAAAAGACAAAATCAGAAGTATGAATAGTATTGTCTGCCAGCGATCCAATCCCGTCAGCTTGTAATTGCTTCCGAGTCCGAAGAAAATAAAAAAACTTGCCGACAACACAAAAAGGAGATTCAGCAAAACCGAGGGAAGACTCCACATCATCATGGCATCTTTCTTCTGTCTTAAAATAAACCCCTGATTGAAATAGACCAGAAAAACTTTATCAAAATACTCCCTCCAAAAATTTCTGATCAAAGCCAGCAATAAAAAAAGTCCGGCAAAGCTGTAAAAAATCCATTCAATATGGTTGACCCTGCGTTTGGTGACGTATGTACCCATCGCTTTTTGTTGGATGGGATAAGTAGATGGATCATTTAAATAAGTTGATACATAAATCCCATATACATTTTTATAGTCCCTCTCCAATCTGAACCTGTTCAACTCACCAGCGGTCAATGGTTTATGATTCAGGATGAATGCATTGAATGCTGAATCGGATACAACGTTTACTGTATCTTGGGCGGTTGATCCAACTGCCAGCAATAAAGAAATCCAGATCAAAAAATGAGATCGCTGCATCGGATGTAAAATTAATCCTTTCAGCCTAACACTAAAACATTGTGGAGAATCCAACATGGATTTTGGATGATTTGATACCAAATGCTTGCTGCTCACTTTTACCCAGTGCGTAAGCCAATGTAAACATGCCGGACTTGGTCATAAAATTCAATCCCAATCCTGCTCCCAGAAAATTGTTACTTTCTTTTTTACCCATGATGTTTTTCTGAACTATCGCCATGTCGATGAAACTGAAAATATTTGAGCTCCGATCCAATAAATAACGATACTCAACGGTACCAATCGCATAGGATGACGCAAAGATGCTTTCTTCATCAAATCCCCTCAAGGTTTTGATTCCCCCAATTTGAAACAATTCATTCAGGTACAATTGCCTTCCATACATACCCGCCGCATGGAGGGAAGTTTTCAAAGTTGAAAATTGCCCCAGACGGTTGTAGCGATCGACTTTCAACCTAAGATTGGATTGAACCGAGGACAATGATACATCATCATACAATTTGCCGAAATCAAATCGATTCCCGTTTATATCCTGTTGAATGGATAAAATGGCTTCCTGCTTTCTGATTTTTTTAAACCCGGAACTGACAGAAAGATTCCATTCCGTGCCCTTGATAGGATTCCATCTGTCATCCGTTCCTCTTCCTGCCCACTCCACACCCAACTGTGTATTGCTGAGATCGAGAAAAGACTGAAGGTTCCTGGTTTGCTTGATCAGCTGTGTATCCACGTAGAGCACATTGCTGATATTTTGTTTCACTTGAATCTTGATCAACTGCCGCTGATCCAATGTATACTGCAGTCCAATGCTTGACAGAAGATTCAGATAACTGGAATCCTTTTTCAACAAATTAAAATTGAATTCCATTCCTATATTGGATTTAAACAGAAAAGGTCTTTCAATATGCATTTGCAACCTGGGTGATTTGATCTGCAGTTGTTGCCAATTCAATTGGATTTGCTCCCCGTTTCCGAAAGCATTGTTCAATTCCATATTACCATCACCTGTAAACTGAGGCTTCCCGCCCAGCAAGGGATTAGAAGGCATGAGTCCGAATAGCAAATCAAACCGATTGCTTTGCTGTGGTACTAAATAAAGATTCAATGTAGCACCTGAAGCATATAAACTCAGGTCCCAAGGTTTGTACTCCTGCACATAACCGAGATCCTGAATCCGTTTTGATACTGAAGCCAGTATACTTTTTTTGTACAGCTGACGATCTTGTATGCCGAGATATCGACCCAGGAAATCTGGATTGACATGCATTTTTGAATCGATGCGGATGCTGTCGATGTGGTAAAGTGGACCGGCATCGATCTTCAACACAGCATTTAGTTCATGATTATTCCAATAACTGCTGTCAAACCGAATGCTTGCAAATGGATATCCGTTTTCCTCGAGTTGATCCAACATTTGATTGGAAAAATCGGCCAGGTCCGCTGGCTTCATCAATACTCCACGGGGAGGAAGGATGGAAGTCGATTTCAAAACAACATTCGCCAGTGCCTTATCACTTATTTTCAACTCACCCCAAGCATATTTTTCTCCAAGAAAGAAATATGCGGTGCACATATTTTCAGCTTGTACAACCGTATCGATCGAAGCAGACAGATAACCATTCGACCATAACTTGAACAAACAATCATCCTTAAGATATTGATCCAGTGCTTGCCTATTGGAAAATACCGACGGGAACTTAATCTGCTCTTTCAATGCTTCATTACCTTTGTCCTTGCAAATGACTTGCAAACCAATTTGCCCCTGTGCACTTACCACATGCATCAAAAAGCAAATGGCCAAGCATATTATTTGAACCTGTTTCAACATCCGTTATACAAATCTACACGCTTCATCCTTATACCACATGGCCGGTATCTATATTCATATCCCATTTTGCAAACAAGCTTGCCACTATTGCAACTTTCACTTTTCAACCGGAACTGGTAACAAAGATTCGATGGTCGATGCAATCATCAAGGAAATGGAAATCAGAAAAGAGGAACTGAGAGTCCCCGTTGAAACCATTTACTTGGGTGGTGGCACCCCATCCATATTGGATCCTTCGATGGTAGATAGATTGATCCAGTCGGTCTACAAGAATTATAACGTCATCCCGGATCCAGAAATTACCCTTGAAGCAAATCCGGATGATATTACCTCAACAAAAGCCCATGAATGGAAATCAATGGGAATCAACCGCTTCAGCATTGGCATTCAGTCATTCTCCAATCAACACCTTCAATGGATGAACCGTGCACACAATGCTGCACAATCTATTGGGTGCATAGAAATCATCAGAAATGCAGGTTTCCATAATTTCAGCATTGATTTGATATATGGTACACCCGGACAATCAATAGCTGACTGGCAAAAAGATCTTGAGCAAGCCATCGCCCTGCAAATTCCACACCTATCCTGTTATGCACTCACGGTTGAAAAAGAAACACCGCTGTTTCATCTGATTCAAAAAGCTGAAAAAGAAAACATCAGCAGTGATCTGCAGGCAGAAGAATTTCAATTGCTGGTATCAAAAACAACATCAGCCGGCTACAGACACTATGAAATTTCAAACTTTGCACTGCCTGGTATGGAAAGCAAACACAACAGCGCCTATTGGAAGGGGAAACCTTATCTGGGCATGGGACCCTCTGCACATTCGTTTCATGATAATAGCAGAAGCTGGAATATTTCGAACAATATAAAATATATAGCGTCCATTGAAAACAATAAACGAAATTTTGAGTCAGAGCAACTGACTGAAATGGACTTGTTCAATGAATATATCATGACCAATCTGAGGTTGGACGAGGGCATTTCTACTGAAGTAATCAAGGATAAATGGGGAATTGATCAAGTACAGACTATTGAAAGCAAACTGATCCGTTTTGAACAATCCCAAACTGTGATAAAAACTCCCAGAGGTTGGAAACTCACAGACAAAGGAAAATTTTTTGCAGATGGAATCGCTGCAGATCTCTTTCGGGTTTAGTACAAACTCTTCTCCAAGCTTTCAAATCCCTCCAAAGGATCCAATCCATTCCATAGAACCTGATAAATGACATCGGCAATGGGCATCTTCGCCCCCACTTGCTGATTGATTTCCATCATTGCTTTTGATGCGGGATACCCTTCTGCAACCATCTGCATGGAAAGTTTGGCAGCCTCTACGCTGTAGCCCTTGCCAATCATGTTGCCGAATGAACGATTCCGGCTGAAAAGAGAATAACAGGTTACAAGCAAATCACCCAGATATACAGAAGCAGCATAGTTGATGTTTTTTTGCTGAGAGAGTGATTGCAGAAACTGTTTCATCTCTCCTGCTGCATTGGCGATCAAGACACTTTGAAAATTATCGCCATATCCCAATCCATTGGCAATACCTGTGCCGAGCGCATATACATTTTTTAAAACGGCTGCATATTGAATTCCATCTACATCATTGCTTAAGACAGTATTGACGAAGGGTGTGTTGAAAGCTTCTGCAATGGCATCTCTTCTTGAAGCCTCTTTTCCTGCGAATGTGAGGTAGGATAACTTTTCGGCAGCAACTTCTTCAGCATGACATGGACCCATCAAAGCAACAAACTGGTTTTCATTCACTCCAGCTTTGCTCAACCACTGATTGAATAGCAGGTTTCCTTCTGGTAAGAGTCCCTTTACAGCAGAAACAATGGTATGTTCTTTTTGAACCAGCGATAGATTGGGTTGGATATAACCCAATACATAGGCGGAGGGGACTGCAAAAACAACCGCATCAGTTTGATTGAATACATCAGATGATGATGTAGTCAAATGCAATGATTGAGAAGAAAAATAAACTGAACTGAGGTATTTAGGATTGTGATGACGAGCTTGTATATGTTGCGCAAGCTTTTCAGAGCGCACACACCATGTAACAAGATGACCGTTATCGGTCAATATTTTTACAAGGGCCGTTCCCCAGCTTCCACTTCCGATGACTCCAATTTTCATGGCGCAAAGGTAGTGGATTCGGCAGCGTGGTTATTTCTTGACTTCAAACAGCTGATCTTTCGGAACGACTGTTACTTTCATTCCCTCTCGCAGGATTTTGCTTACTACGCTGTATGGACCGACCACTATTTCATCGCCAACGTTGAGTCCCTCTGTAATCTCAATATTATTGATGTCTTGAATGGATGTCTTCACTCTTACACGCTTGACCGTTTTGTCTTTTTGAACCACAAAAACAACCTCATCCAATTCATCTAGATTTTTAACAGGCTCTTCTCCTCCAGTTCCACCCTCAGCAGGCTTTTCTTCTTTCTTTGAAGCCTTTGCAACTTTGCCAACTGGCAAGGTATCTGAACGATCTCTGGTAGTTACTGCGTTGATAGGCACAGACAATACATTGCTGTGTCTGTTGGTTTGTATATCTGCATTCGCACTCATACCCGGACGGAATGGAAAACTGTTCGATTTATTTGGATCTATCAGATCAGCATAAGATGCAGGATCCAACCTGATGCGCACTTCGTAGTTCGTTACATCATTGGAGGTTGTGATGGTTGTACCTCCTGTTCCTCTGCTTGTGCTGGAGATCTGGGTTACCAATCCTTTGAATTTTCTGTTGTTGTATGCGTCCACTTCAATCAGTGCAGTATCCCCGAGGGAAACTTTTGGAATATCATTCTCTCCAACATCCACCCTTACCTCGATCACACGCATGTCTGCAATCCTCATCATCTCTGTTCCAGCCATCATGGAGTTGCCCACTACCCGCTCACCTTTTTTTACATTCAGCAGTGAAACGATGCCGTTCATCGGTGCAAACAAACTTGTTCTACCAAGATTTTTATCGGCAGTTTGCAAACTTGCTCTTGCACTTGCAACAGAAGCCTGAACACTTCTGATGGATTGTGTGGCGGCTGAATAGTCTGCTTTTGCAGTCAAGTAAGCATTCTCAGATTGCTCGTATTCCAATTTGGAAATCACCTTCTCTGCATAGAGTTGTTTTTGGCGTTGATATTGCCTCTCAGCCTGATCCATCCTGGCCCTGAAAGAAGCAAGGGATGCAGTTACATTTTCTACCTGCGCCATTTGCTGTGCTACTCCAGCAGCAGCCTGATCTCTCTGGGTTGCATAAATGTCTGCGTATACTGTTGCAAGCAATTGACCCTTGGTTACACTGTCGCCTTCTTTCACATTCAGTTGCATGATTTCACCAGAAACGTCTGGACTGATTTTTACTTCAATCTCAGGATACACCTTTCCGCTTGCTGTTACCACTTCAATGATATCCTTCTGTGCAACTTTTTCAATTGCCACTTTTGTTCCTTCCTCTTTTCCAATTACACCTGTCTTTTTCAATACGAGCAATGCAACGACAACCACAACAATTCCTGAAATGATCCAAATTAATTTCTTATTCATTTTGATATGTATTTCGAATTATAGTTTGATTCCCTGTCCTTTGTAAAATTCAAGCACCTTCATTCTGAAAATGTATTCGTACTGTGCCACTACTTTGTCAACTTTTGCCCTGGTCAGATTGTTCTGGTTGGTCAACCATTCAATCGTTTGCATCACACCCACATCGTAGCGCTTTGTAGCAAGTTCAAATGAGCGCATGGCAGTTATAACTGCTTTTTCCCTTGCCAAAAAAGTTTGGTGTGCCCCAGTGGCAGAATAATAAGCGGTGTATACATCCTGTTTCAATTGAATCTTATCTCTGTCAATATTCAATTCACTTCTCTTGATATCCAACTTAGCCCTGTCAGCATTGGCCCTTGCAGATCCGCCATTGAACAAAGGAATATTCAATGACAAGCCAATACCCTGACCAAACTGATCTCTCAATTGCTTTCCATATCCATTCCAATACTGATCAAATGTCCTGTTGGCAAAATTGATCGAATAAGTTGGAGCATAAATGGGCAGCAATCCTGTAGGAGTTTTCGCATAAGCTCCAGTTGTTTGCTCACCAGTAATGGTTACCCCATTAGATGTTTTAAGAAACTGATTAAAATTGGATGCCAATTGTCCAAACATAGACAAGGTGGGCATCATCTGTGCACGAGATGCATCTAAGCTTTTTTCGGATGCCTTCAAACGCAAGTCATTTACCCTTATCTGAGGCTGTGTCTTCAAGGCAATCTCGTAAATATCATCCGGACGAATTGCAAGGATATTTTCAACTGGAATTTGATCTACAGTTGGAATAATCAATTCAAAAGCTGCATCAGCGGGCAAGGTCAACAGTGATTTCAAGGCAAGCTTGTCAAGTTCTGCCTGTGCCTTGGCCTGCACATATGTTGCACTGTCTCTGGCAACTGTTGCCTCCAGTTCAGCAGCATTCAATTCAGGCAGCGTACCTGCATCTACTAACTTTCTCGTATTGCGGTACTGCGCCTTGGTCTGCTCCAACACAATTCTTACAATCTCAATCTGTTCATAGCTCAACAAGGCCCTTAAATACAATTGTGCAATGTTGAGTCCAATGTCATTCTTGATGCGCTCAATATTTAATTTGTCAGCTTCATAGTTGAGTTCACTCGATGCTTGTGTATTCTTGAGTCGGTTGAAATTGAATAGCAATACATTGGATGAAACAGACATCTGTTGGAACATCGCAGACCTGTCTGTGAAGACGTTCGTTGTTCTGTCGAGTGTACGACCAAATGAAAAACCATGCGTAAGGCCGTAAGAGAGACTTGGAATTCTTTGCAGGGTAGATTGATTGAAGTTGATTTCAGAGGAGAGGGCTTGCACTTCAGCTTGCCTAACGTTGATATTGTTTTTCAACCCATACTCTACGCATCTCCTCAAATCCCATCTGTCACCTTGTGCCTTCACCCCTAAAACAACTGATCCTGAGAGCAATATGAACAAAAATCTCGCGAACATATACACCAATTGAATGATTGGTACCGAAAAAACTTCGATACAGTTTGCAAAGATTGAATTAAATGAGGGATTATCAAAATCACTCGTCCCTTGAAACGACCGTTTACAAAGAACCTATTCCGTTGAAGCCTTCGGCCAGATCCTGGATGAGAAAATCAGCATCCTCTAACCCGATATATAGCCTGATCAGCCTGTGGACCGGATCTTGCGGATTGAATGCAGCCCTTTCAACACCCGAACACTTGGGTATGATGAGGGATTCGTGTCCGCCCCAACTTACTGCCATCCTGAATGTTTTCATCCCATTGCAGAATTTTTCGATTTCTTCTACATTTTGCGCTTTGATATAAAAAGAAAGCAATCCAAATGCCTTCTTCATTTGTTTTTTGGCCAGCTCATATTGTGGAAAGGATGGATCATGGGGGAAGATGATGCTTTCCACTTTTGGTTCTCTTTTCAAAAAGTCCAGTACTTTTTTGGTCGAATGATCAATCCGATCCAACCTCGCAGGCAATGTTCGGAGTCCCCTCAACAACAACCATGCATTCATCGGCTGAATACCACTTCCAACTGCCAGGTACTCACTTTTGAATATTTTTTCCATCATTTTTTTTGAACCAGTTAGCACACCTCCCAGTGTATCACTGTGTCCACCGATATATTTTGTTGCCGTTTGCATGACCAAGTCAATGCCGTATTCAAAAGGCCTTTGATACAAAGGAGTACAATAGGTATTGTCAATCATGGTAACAATACCTTTCTTTCTTGCGAATGAACCAATTGCTTCCAGATCTTGGATATCTAGAAACCATGAGTTGGGTGATTCAAGAAATATGAGTTTTGTGTTTGATTTTACATGCGATAAGAACTGCTCGGTATTGGTCCCGTCTGCATATGTTACAGTTACGCCAAATCGCGCTAATATCTGATCAAACGTATGGATGGTCCAGCTGTATGGATGATGCACAGACAAAATATGATCGCCTGACTTGACATTTGCTAGAACGCCTGCAAATACAGCAGCAGCGCCGGAATTGAACACCAATGCATCTTCTGCACTGTCGAGAGTGGCCAATTTTTTTCTGAGAATGTCAACAGTGGGATTGATTCCTCTGCTGTAGATATACGATGACATTTCATCTTTAAATGCAGTACGCATATCATCCACCGTATCAAACCTGAAATTACTGGTCTGTACAATCGGAGGGGCGATGGCATTGAAATAGGATGCATGGTCTTCACCAAGGTGATTGATGATATATGACAAGTCCTCGTTATTGGGCTTCATGGGTAGGTTTCTTTCTGGTGACAAAGAATATCAATAAAAATGCAGCCAGCACTCCGGTTGCAGTAATAGCAGTCTGTGGCTTGTCAATGGCAATACTGGTCGCAACAAATATATATGCTGCTATGAAAATGATTGGAAGCACAGGAAAAAGTTTCATAGAATAAATCTGCTTCGTATCAAGATGCTTGGTTCTTTTTCGAATGATGAAAATCGTAGCTGCAGAAAAAGCCATCCCTATTGAATCCAGAAATATCGTAAAACTTAAAATCTTATCAAAGGTATCCGCGAAAAACAACACCACCACACTGATCAAGGCATACACAGTCAAACTTACTGTCAGCACATCTCTTTTTTCGTCTTTTTTTCTGAAAGCCTTAGGCAATATTCCATCTTCACTCATGGCATACATCACACGGGGATTGCTGAGCAGCAATACATTTACATAAGCCAAGACAGCGATGAACAATAAAATAGAAAAAACAAAACTGCCTTTTTGCCCAAACATCCTCTCTGCTACTATTGCAGCAATTCCTTTTGCATTCTTCAATTCTTCAAATCCAATTACCTTATAATAGGCATAGCTGACCGACAAATAAAGCACGATGATCACAAGAATACCAATGAGAATTCCACGTGGAAGGTTTTTCTGGGGATTTTTTACTTCCTCTCCAAAGTTGATGGTTTGCTGATAACCTCCGTAGGTAAACGAAACAGCAATCAATGCGAGTCCGAATGACTTCACATAATCCATCCAGGTAAATTCAGCAGTTGCAATGACAGGACTGATCGCAGTATGTTGTGTAGGAAAAAACAATGCTGATACAATCATCAGAATCATGGATATCTTGATCAGCATCAAAATATTTTGTGTAGTTGAACTCATTCGGAGTCCCAAGAGATTGATGCCATAGAACAACGCAATGGCTGTCATGGCAATCAATGCCTTCACAAAATCTGAAGGAGGCGTTGAGAAAATGATTTGAGAAATGTATTCACTACCGATCAATGCAACACCTGATAAAGATGCAGCATTGGAGATGAGGATGATGCAATTCACGGCAAACGCAATGCTTGGATGGTAGCAGGTAGCAAAGATTTTATAGTAGCCGCCTGTAATGGGATAACGGGAACCAATCTCAGCATAGGTCAATGCCCCACACAGTGCCACCAATCCTCCTGCCAGCCAGCTGATAAAAAACACATTGGGTGTGATGGCAGCCCTGGCTGAATCAGAAGCAGTCCGGAATATCCCCATGCCTATCACCAGGCCAATGACAATCATGGTTATATCAAAGAGACTGAGGAGCGTTTTTTTCTTGGTTGACATGTGGGAAAGTTAGTGAAAAAAATTAGTTGTGCTGATCAGAACCATTCATCATCTTTGTGAAGTATACAGGTTGAATGTTGTGACAACAACCTTCATTAAAAGGGAAGTTCGGTTATATTCCGACGCTATCCCCGTAGCTGTAAAGACTGTCTGATCATTCAGAAACCCTCTCACTACACACCACTGTTCACACGGGAAGGTAAAAGAGGGAGTCGAGCCAGAAGACCTGCCTGATGCAATATGAATCACGTGCTTTCGGGAGAAGAGCCGAGATGTAAAGCCAAAAGCTGATCATTTCATTTTTTCGTTCGAAGGTTCATTGTACACAATTAAACATTGTAAAATGAACAAGATTTTTATTGGCCTGCTTTTATGTATTGCCATCAATACCTCTGCCCAAACCGACTCGCTCAGCAATCTCGAAGAAGTAGTCGTCACAGCAAACCGCTTTCCACAAAAACAACTCAACACCGGTAAAGTGATGACCGTTGTGAGCAGTAAAGAAATTGCCGAATCACCCTACCAGTCACTTGCGGAAGTGCTCAACCGACAAGTGGGACTCTCCATCATCGGCTCAAACAATGCTCCAGGCACAAACATGGATATATACATGAGAGGTGCCGCTACAGGAAACACCCTGATACTGCTGAATGGCAACCCCATCTTTGATGCTTCTACTATCAGGGCCACTTTCGATATCAACTTCATCCCTCTCTCAACGATTGAGCGTATTGAAATATTGAAAGGTGGACAATCCACCATCTATGGATCAGATGCCATGGCTGGAGTGATCAACATCATCACGAAAAAAGAATTTGCAGAAAAAAATCAATCCAACCTGGAACTGAGCAATGCATCTTTTGGTACGTTGAATGGAAATGTGCAAACCATGGGATCGTTCAATAAAGTTCGATACATGGCTGGGTATCAAAGATTCCAATCCACAGGATTCTCATCTGCACTGGATACTACTGGTAAAAAAGAATTTGACAAAGATGGCATGAAACAGGACGCAGGAAATTTCTGGATTGGATCTACACTGAAAAATGATTGGAGCTGGTATGCATCGGGCAACTGGAGTAAATACAACAATGACCTGGACCAATCTTCCTTTCAAGATGCAAAAGACTTTACGGTCAACAACCAACAACTGACCCTCAATGGTGGCATCACCAAAAAAATGAATATCGGAGAAGTGCATCTCAATTATAACTTCAACAAGTTGAACAGAAACTATCTCGATGATTCTCTTTTCCTGAATGGATTTACAACATTCATGGAGTCTGACTACAAGGGAAATGGCTCTTTTGCAGAACTCTATGGAAATTTCAAGCTAAACAAAAAACTCACCCTGTTCACTTCAGCAGACCATAGATGGCAACATACGGATCAGTATTATTTTTCAAGATCAGCATTTGGGGATTATACAACAGCGCTTTCATCAGACTCGGCAAGAATTTCCATCAGCAGCTTGAGCAGCTCTCTGGTGTACAACGGCGACAAAGGACTCAACATCGAATTGGGCGGAAGATTGAACCTGCACAGCATGTATGGCACCAACCTCACCTACACATTCAATCCTTCGTACATATACAAGAACCAATGGAAATTCGCCTTCAATCTTTCTTCAGCATTCAAGGCACCAACACTCTATCAGTTGTATGATGGATTCTCAGGACAGCCCAATCTAAAACCGGAAACATCTGTCAACTCAGAGTTTGCAATCAGTTATCTGGGAACCAAAAATCTCTTGATCAGAGCAGTTGGATTTGTCAGAAATACACAAAATGGTATCGACTACGATTATATCAACTATAAGTACTACAACTACACATCCAAGCAAGAAAAGGGAGTGGAAATCGAAACCAGGTATCAATTAAAAAAATGGAATGCCGCATTGAATTACACTTTTGTAAATGGTGCGCTCACTGCACAAAATTTCATATACAATCCAAATACTTGGGGCTATGATGCCAAAGGAGATACTACCTATCAATTCCTTACAAGGATTCCAAGAAATACATTGAATATTCACCTGAGCTATCAGTTCAATGAAAAACTCCAGCTTGCTGTATTTCATAAAATGGTTGACAAAAGGTTTGAACCCCAATTCATGTCGGCACCAACAGAAATGCCCGGATTCCAGCTCACTGACTTGCACCTGCAATATTCCATCAACAAGCAGATTACAATACAATCTGGATTGAAAAATATCTTCAACAAGCAATACCAAGAAGTGTATGGGTATGCAGCGAGAGGAAGGAATTATGTGGTGGGAGTGAGAGTGGGGTTGTAGGTGTTGTAAGTTTACAGTTCACAGTTGACGGTTAACGGTTGACGGTTAAAATACAATTGTCAACAGTCAACTGTCAACTGCCTTGTCCCTTGTCCCTTGTTACTCGTCCCTTTCCCTTTGAAGTTAATAACCTAACTTACAACTCATAACCTACAACTTACAACTCCTTATGACTTTCGATGAAATCCTCACCGTCTCTTTCACCCTCTTTGCAGTGATTGATATCGTTGGCTCAGTGCCATTGCTGCTTTCACTGAAGCAAAAAATGGGAGGAATACGCGAAACAAGGGCGAGTTTGATTTCCGGTGGACTCATGATCTTCTTTCTCTTTGTCGGAGAAAAATTCCTCAGCATATTGGGAGTGGATGTAAAATCATTCGCTGTGGGTGGTTCGATTGTAATCTTTATCCTTGGACTCGAAATGGTACTGGGGATTGAGTTTTTCAAGGGAGATGCTGATCCAAAATCTGGAACAGTCGTACCAATCGCCTTTCCTCTCATTGCTGGATCAGGCACGTTGACAACTATTATTTCTCTGCGGGCAAACTACAATGAGTGGATTGTGTTGGCAGGAATTGTTGTGAATGTTTTGATTGTTTGGCTGGTGTTGCACTCGCTTGACCTTATTTCAAAACTCTTAGGACCAGCTGGACTCACTGCAATCAGAAAGTTTTTTGGCGTGGTATTGTTGGCAATTGCAGTGAAAATTTTCGCCAGCAATGTAGGCGGACTGATCAAGTAAGCTTATTCACTTTCATCATCTTCGTCTGTTCCTGTATCTGGCAACATCTGCTGTGATTCTACAGAAGGAAGTGCTTCAACATCTTTGAGTTTCCGGACAATGGCGCGGTTCCTCTTACCCAGCAACTCATCAACGGTATCACTTGCAGTATGCAAGTTTTTTTGTGCCTTTTCTAGGAGTCCCCCGAATTTTTCAAATTCAGTTTTTACTGCACCCAATACTTTCCACACTTCACTGCTGCGTTTTTGCAAAGCAAGTGTCCTGAATCCCATTTGCAAACTGTTAAGGATGGCAACGAGGGTTGTGGGACCGGCAACGGTGATTTTGAATTCATCGCGCAGCTGATCAACCAATGTACTTCTTCTGATTACCTCTGCATAAATACTTTCAAATGGTAGAAACAAAATAGCAAAATCTGTTGTATTGGGAGGATCGATGTATTTATCACGAATATCCTTCGCCATTTTTTTGATCGTGGACTCTAAGTTTTTGATGGATGCATCAATCTCTTCTGGTACTGCATTTTCATATGCAGTCAACAACTGCTCATAGGTATCTTTTGGAAATTTTGCATCGATGGGAAGAAACACCACACCATTCTCATCATCCGATCTTCCAGGTAACTTGATAGCAAATTCAACTGGCTCTATACTTCCCTGTTTGGTACGAACATTCGCCTCATATTGTGATGGAGCAAGAATTTGTTCCAGAATCATGGCCAGCTGAACCTCTCCAACATTGCCGCGCAGCTTTACATTGCTCAATACTTTTTTCAATCCACCTACATCTGAAGCAATGTTTTGCATTTCACCCAACCCCTTCTGTACACTTTCCAATTGCTTGCCCACCAGTTCAAATGATTGTCCCAAGCGCTCATTCAATGTCTTCTGCAACTTCTCATCCACTGTCTCCCGCATCTGTTCCAATTTTTTCTCCGTCTGCTCAACCAGCTTATTTTGTTTTTCTTCCAACTGGGCAAACTTCTCTCTTTGAAGATCATTGAATGACTTTACATTTTTATCAAAATTCTCAGCGATGTAACGGAAGGCTTTTTCAATCAAATCACGCATCTCTTTGTTCTTCTCTTCTATTTTACCGATAAGCGCCTCCAACTTTTCAGCCTGGTCTTTTCCAGTTTTTAACAATGCATCCGTAAGCTCTGAACGATTCTCCTTTGCCAATCGACTTGACTCTTCTCTGTTGATACGAAAGTCTTCTTTGAGTGATTGCTCAATTCGGGCGAGTGATTTCTCCAGCTCTGCAATTTTAATTTCAGCAGTCGCTTGCCCACCTGATGATTTCCTCAGCAAAAGCAAAACAACAGCCCCCAATGTGATCATCAATAATATAATAGTCAGTAGCTCCATCTATTGCTTGTATTGAACAACAAATATCCGTAAATTCAGTGCATATACACCATGAAAAGACTTGCATTTAGGATGAAAGTTTTCCCCGGTATGGAAGATGAATATCGAAAGCGACATGATGCGATCTGGCCAGAGCTTGTCGATCTGCTCAAGGCAACAGGTATTTCATCCTATTCAATCTTTTTAGATGACCGTGATGGCAGTCTTTTTGGTGTTTTGAACATGGAGGATGCATTCAAAATGAACGAATTACCCAATCATCCCGTTATGAAAAAATGGTGGAATTACATGAAAGATATCATGGAAACCAATGCAGATCATTCTCCAATGAGCTTCCCACTGACTGAAGTATTTTACCTGCCTTAATCATTCTTATGCAAATCAACTTGACAAATCAAACAGCCATTATAACCGGAGCGGGACAAGGCATTGGCTTGCGCATTGCACAAATGCTGCACAATGCAGGTGCCAATATCCTTCTCAATGATTTGGATGCATCCCTTTGCAAAGAAGCTGCCGCTAAAATTGGTGAACGCTGCCTGGAGATGCCAGGAGATGCTGGAGATCCAACTTTCATTGAGCAGATGATCAAAAAAGCAGTCAATAGCTTTGGATCATTGAACATTGCCATCGCGAATGCCGGGATTACTTTGTTTGGATCATTTTCCGATTATCCGGTGGCAGATTTTGACAGGGTAATGAATGTCAATTTACGTGGAACATTTTATCTCGCTCAAATGGCGTCCAACCAGATGATTCAACAAAAGACTGGAGGATCATTGCTGTTTACTTCCTCAGTAACTGGACACCAAGCGCATAAAAATCTTGCTGCATACAGCATGACCAAAGCGGGAGTTGAAATGCTAGCCAAAAACCTGGTTTCAGAAATAGCAGAACATGGCATCAATGTAAACTGCATTGCACCTGGAGCAACGCTTACAGAAAGAACATTGCAAGATCCAGAGTACTTGTCAACCTGGACAAAACTCACGCCCATGAAAAAGCCAGGCACAGTTGATGATGTAGCCAATGCTGCAGTATTTTTGGTATCGGAACAAGCAAGACATATCACTGGACAATCACTTGTCATTGATGGTGGATGGTCTGCAATGAGTCCCTCGCCTTATTAAACCAACATGAACAAGATTCAAATTCAGCCAATCGGCTCCACGCTTTCTACGCTCGGCGAAGGTCCGGTATGGGATGAAAATACCAATCACATCCTGTGGATAGATATTGTGAACGCATTGATCATAGAACATGATCTGAAAACAGGTGAAGAAAATAAGATTCCCGTTGGTTCGATGATTGGATCATTTGCCATCATGGAGGATGGAAATCTGATTGCTGCATTGCAGGAAGGGATTGCCATCATTCCTCGTGCTGGAGGTAAAAAACAAATCATTGCAGATCCAGAGCAAGAAATTCCCACCAACAGGTTCAATGACGGAAAATGCAGTCCGGATGGCCATTTCTGGGTAGGCAGCATGTCACTCAATGAAATAGATCCAAGTGGTTCGTTGTACAGCCTGGATGAAAAATTCAATGTACAAAAACATGAAGTTGGACTGACCATTTCAAACGGACTCTGTTGGAGCTTGGATAAAAAATATTTTTATTTTATCGACACACCTACTTTAAGGGTTGTTCGATATGAGTATTCGAATGGCAATGTCTATAACAAACAAACAGTTATTCAAATTGATGCTTCAAAAGATGGTTATCCTGATGGAATGACCATTGATATGGAAGGAAATATATGGATAGCGCATTGGGGCGGATGGCAGGTAACAAAGTGGAATCCAGTTTACGGTGAAAAAATCGATGCGATAGAGCTGCCAGTATCTCAGGTGACATCTATTTGTTTTGGTGGGCAAGATTTCAAAGACATGTTCATTACATCAGCCAGAAGAGGACTTAGTCAGGATCAGCTCCAATCCGAACCACTTGCTGGAGCCACTTTTCATCTGAAGAATACTGGCCATCAGGGACTCCCCTTTTACCGCTTCAAGAATGCATGAAACTTAGCGCATTGAGTTAACTTTGTTCCAGTTGATTTTCAGGCCTCGTAGTACAATGGATAGTATAAGAGTTTCCGAAGCTCCAGATTCAGGTTCGATTCCTGACGAGGCTACTAGCTAAGATTCAGGTCCAGACAATCCCGACTTTGTCGGGATGTCTGGATGCAGACCGAAGTGTCTGCATTCGATTCCTGACGAGGCTTCCAAAGTGAACTGAATTTTTTACCTTTGTAAAAATGAACGTGAAGTATGAGCTTCAAAATATCATTTCAAGAATTGGCCATCATACAGAGAAAAATCTTATTGAAGCAGCAGCCTACTTCATTAGAGAAAGCCAGAAAACAAGTAGAAATACTGAAAATGAACAGCTCTCCAAAGAGCAGGAAGCTAAGAAGCTAATTTCTTGGATCAACAAAAACCAACTCTGGTTTACTGAACACGATGAAGACAGATTCATAGCAAATGGAGCAGAACAGCGCGTCTTTCTTCATACAGACGAGAGATTTGTATACAAATTAAATGATTCAATATTCTACGCAAACTGGCTCGATTATTTTTACAGCCTCCTCGTTCACAATTTCTTCTTTCCATCAACATCCTATGAATTGATTGGATTTTATCAAAAAGATGAATTACTATTTGCAGTAGTGAAACAACTTTTTATCGAAATCACGGAAAGTACTAATACTGATAACATAAAACTATTTTTAAACGAAAACGGTTTCCAATTAAAGAAAAACAATGATTACTACCATCCAGCAATAGGAATTATACTTGAGGATTTACATGAAGAAAATGTATTAACAAAAAACGGAGTACTATTTTTTATTGATACAGTATTTTATTTACAAAAATCCTTTTTCGAAAAATAACTGAACTTACAGTTTTTACTTTATAACCTATGACATTGATCAATTATCTTACTGCATGCTACCAGGTTATAAAAGAATTGCACAGGCAGCAAAAATTCAATAATACTTTTCTAACTGCCTATTTACAAGAACTGGAAGAAAAATATCAGGGGAAGTTCAGTGAAGAGCAAAGGTTTAAAATTGAAAAATATTATGGCAGACTCATAGCGCCCATTCTTTGCGGTACATACAAATTGTTATACGGAGAAAAACTGAGTGAGGCAGAAAGAAAAAGAGCGACCCTTTTTGGTATTCTGACCCCTATGGGTGATGACCTTTTTGATGTGCACGATCTGCCAATTGATAATATAAAAAAGCTAACCTTTGAACCTGCGAGATACCATGCCACATTGTTTGCTGAGAATGTTGTGCAGGAAATACAAACCTATCTGTTGGCAGAGGTTCCAAACAAGGATGCATACCTTCATGCATCCAAGGATGTACTGGATCTTCAAGTGGCAACTGCAGCGCAGACTTCTCCAACAATATCATATGATGTACTCAAGGATATTACGTTTAGAAAAGGGGCAGTTTCTGTAATTATTTATCACCAAATTCTTTCTAAAGCAGCTGACAAAAAGATGCTAGCGGTATTAGAAGAAATTGGGGGACTCTATCAGTTGGGAAATGATCTCTTTGATGTATACAAAGACACAAGAGACAGAATTTTCACGATACCAAATATGTGCAAAGACTTTCATGGACTCAAAAAAGACTTTTTAACGAAAGTGAGAAAACAGAATCAATTGATTGCTGCACTTCCCTATAGAAATAACCTAAAACAAATATTTTCCATCATCATCAATTCAATCAATGCCAGAAGTCTGGTTGCTATTGAAGAATGGATTCAATTTTATGCAAAACAGGGTACAGAGAGAAACTTAGATTCCTTTACCAGAAAAGAATTGATCATAGACATGGAAAAACCAAGACTATTCATAAAAGCGCTTTATTATACATGGAAACTACCAAGAATGAAATAATATGATTGGGAGAATTGTCATATGTATACTTATTGGATGGTTTTATACAAACAACCTATGGGCACAGGCATACAATGCTGATTCTTTAATTACATTACTGGTAAATGATATTAGTCGAGATCAAGTAAAGGAAAGAGGAGAGTTCTACCCTGGCATGTTTGTGAGTTTCCGCGGTGCATCTGCATTTCCA